>SAAR01000064.1 GCA_009916335.1 Erysipelotrichia bacterium
GGATAAGAATGGCAAACATCTCGGGTGCAGACATAGCGATAGATCTTCACGTAAACGCAGGTGCAGGGAGAGGCTTTGAGGCATATGTTCCGCTCTACAGAGATGCAGCTCAGTCAAGGAACCTGGCAAAGCGGATAGAAGAAGAGATAAAAGGGATAGGCCACCTCAGCAGAGGAATAAAGACCCGAAAGAATGAGTTTGGATATGACCATTTCGGATTTCTCAGGAGCATAAACTGTCCGAGAGTGATACTCGAATGTGCATTCATAGATTCATTAGACATAAACAAAATAAATACCCCTCAGAAACGTATGGTCATAGTAAAGGCATATGCGAGGGGAATAATAAAGTATACAGCTAGCCTCAGGAATAATATTCCTGAGGTTTTTTGATGAGCTTATAGACAGGCAATGTCCCATAAAAGGTTTGTATTTAAACTGTGTCTATGTTAAAATTAATATTGGTATTACATATAAAAAATAAGGAGAGATATCTACATGAAGGGAATAATTTTAGCAGGGGGAAGTGGAACAAGGCTTTATCCACTTACAATGGTAGTATCAAAACAGCTTTTACCGGTATATGACAAACCGATGATATATTATCCGCTTTCAACACTCATGCTTGCAGGCATAAAGGACATACTTATAATATCTACGCCTCAGGACATACCAAATTTCGAGAAACTTCTCGGAGATGGCTCAAGATACGGAATAAATCTTTCATACGCGGTGCAGCCATCACCAGATGGACTGGCACAGGCATTCATAATAGGCGAAGATTTCGTTGGAGATGATCAGTGTGCCATGATACTTGGAGACAACATATTCCATGGAAACGGGCTTACTCAGCAATTGAAAAAAGCAGTAGAAAACAAAGGAAGAGCGACTGTATTCGGATATTATGTAAACGATCCGGAGAGATTTGGCGTAGTGGAATTCGACAAAGATGGAAAAGCAGTATCACTTGAAGAAAAGCCACAGAACCCTAAATCCAATTATGCAGTGACAGGTCTTTATTTTTATGACAGCAAAGTATGTGAATATGCAAAAAATCTCAAACCATCTGAAAGAGGAGAGCTCGAGATAACAGATCTTAACAGAATATATCTTGAAAACGACAAACTTGACGTAATAACACTTGGAAGAGGCTATGGATGGCTGGACACAGGTACAGTAGACAGCCTTACAGAAGCGGCAGAATATGTAAAAGTAGTGGAGACAAGACAGGGTCTCAAGATTGCCTGCCTCGAAGAAATTTCATATAGAAACGGATGGATAGACAGGGAAACACTTCTTAAGAGTGCAGAGGATTATGGCAAGAGCGTATACGGACAGTACCTTAAACAGGTAGCAGGCGGAAATATTCTGTATTAACATCTGGTTAACAGGAAACATAACATAAAGACAAGGCAGGAAATACAATGAACCTTATAAAGACAAAGCTGGAAGGCGTTTATATATTAGAGCCAAGAGTATTCGGGGATGAGAGAGGATGGTTCATGGAGACCTACTCAAAAATCAAGACTCCGGAGATTGCTGCCTGTGATTTTGTGCAGGACAATCATTCATACTCAAAGGAAAAAGGCATACTCAGAGGTATACATTTTCAAAACGGGGAGCATGCACAGGCAAAGCTCGTAAGATGCATAAGAGGAGCGGTGCTTGACGTTGCAGTGGACCTTCGAAAAGGATCTCCTACTTACATGCAGTGGGAAGCCGTAGAGCTTTCGGCAGAAAACAAGAAGCAGTTCTTTATTCCGAGAGGCTTCGGACACGGGTTCCTTACACTTACAGAAGATGTAGAGTTTGTGTACAAAACTGATAATTATTACAACTATGAAAGTGACAGGAGCATAATCTGGAATGATCCTGACATTGGAGTTGACTGGGGAACAGAAAATCCTGTTCTCTCGGAAAAGGACAGCAGCGCTCCAAGGCTCAGAGACAGCGACTGCAGCTTCAGATATTAAGAAAATACCCGATAATAAGGAGAATCATATATGAAAATATTAGTTACAGGTGGGGCAGGTTTCATAGGGGCAAACTTTGTGTACTTCATGCTTGATAAATACAGTAGCTACGACATACTTTGCGTAGATGCGCTTACTTATGCAGGAAATCTAGAAACACTCGAAAATGCAATGAAAAATGACGGATTCAAATTCATAAAGGCGGATATCGCAGACCGTGAGGCGATATATGAGATATTCGAGCAGGAAAAACCCGATATCGTAGTAAACTTTGCTGCAGAGAGCCATGTCGACAGATCCATAGAAAATCCTTCAATATTCCTTCAGACAAATGTAATGGGAACTCAGGTTCTTCTTGATGCATGCCGAAAATATGGGATACAGAGATTCCATCAGGTATCAACAGATGAAGTATATGGAGATCTTCCGCTTGACAGGCCTGACCTGTTTTTCACGGAGGAAACGCCTATTCATACATCAAGCCCATATTCAGCATCCAAGGCGTCGTCAGACCTTCTGGTACAGGCATATCATAGAACATTTAAGGTGCCAGTGACCATATCAAGATGCTCAAACAACTATGGTCCATATCATTTCCCGGAAAAGCTGATACCACTTATGATAGCGAATGCACTGAACGACAAATCACTTCCAGTATATGGAAAAGGCGAGAATGTAAGAGACTGGCTTTATGTCGAAGACCATTGTTCAGCAATAGACCTTATAATCCATAATGGAAGAGTCGGAGAAGTATATAATATAGGCGGACATAACGAAAAGACAAATCTTGAAGTTGTAAAGACTATAATACACGAACTTGGAAAATCAGAAGAACTGATAACATACGTTACAGACAGAGCAGGCCATGACATGCGTTATGCAATAGATCCTACAAAGATACACAACGAACTTGGATGGCTACCAGAAACTAAATTTGACGAAGGTATAAAGAAAACCATAAAATGGTACCTCGATAACAGAACTTGGTGGGAGAACATAATCAATGGAGAATACCAGGGATATTACGAAAGAATGTACGCTGGAAGATAAAGTTCCTCTTGTATCAATCGTATTAGCATTATATAACCCGAATTTAAAATGGCTTGAAGAGCAATTGATTTCAATTAACAGACAGACATACACAAATATAGAGCTTCTTGTTATGGATGATTGCTCTGATTCTGTTTCTACTGAAGGAATGGAAGACTTAGTTTACAAGTGCATAAATCGATTTGAATTTGAATTCTTTACGAAAGAAAAAAATGAAGGTTCAAACAAGACGTTTGAGCGGTTAACTGAATTGGCAAATGGAGAATATATTGCATATTGTGATCAGGATGACATTTGGTTAGAAGATAAGATTGCTATTATGATAGATGAATTTAGTAATAGTATTTCAACCACATTAATATACTCTGATATGTCTATTATTGATGAATCAGACAATGAAATTGCAGATAGCATAAGAGATATACGAAAAAGGCTAAAATATAAAGAAGGATTTAGTTTGAGTAAGGATTTTTTAATAAGGAACTTTGTATCCGGATGCTCAATGATGGTAAAATCAGAAATCGCAAAAAATGCAACCCCATTTGTAAAAACAATGGTTCATGACCAATGGATAGCTTTATCGGCAGCGATAAAAGGACAAATTAGATATATTAATAAACCGTTGGTATGCTATAGACAACATGGAACAAACCAGACTGGGGTTCTTTTTAATATTTCGAATAAAAATTCATATTTTGATGTAAGAGTATTACTATTAAAAAGAAGATATGAAGAATTAGGTAAAAGAATAAGCGATAAGGAACTCTTGAAATACATTGAAAAATGCGAGCTATGGTTAGAAGCAAGAGAAAGTTATTTGACAAGTCCGAATATAAAATCCCTATTTATAATTTTAAGATATAGTTATATTAATAAATTAGCAGCAGCTATAGAGATATTGTTGCCTGTAATCCCAGATATATTGTTTATGAAGATAATTGAATTGGCAAAAAAAGGAGTAATTTAATGATTTTGGTAACTGGATCATCAGGACAATTAGGTTATGATGTATGTAAAACTCTTAAAAGAAGGAAAATTGAATATATTGGAACAACAAGAAAAGAACTTGATTTTACTGACTATAATATGGTAAAGGAGTTAGTTGAAAAAATCAAACCTTCTTCAATAATTCATTGTGGAGCTTATACTGCAGTAGATAAAGCGGAGGATGAAGAGAATAAATGTTATGAGGTAAATGTTAAAGGAACTGAAAATATTGCGAGGGCTTGTAAAGAAAATAATGTAAAGCTAATTTACATATCCACTGATTATATATTTTCTGGAAATGGAAATATAGCATACGAAGTTGATGATGAAACGGCACCACTTGGAATTTATGGCGAGTCTAAGTTACAGGGTGAAAATAAGGTTAAAGAACTATTGGATAAATATTTTATAGTAAGAATTTCATGGGTATTTGGAATAAATGGAAACAATTTTGTTAAGACTATGCTAAAACTTGGAAAAGAAAGAATGGAAATCAATGTAGTATCTGATCAAATAGGAAGCCCTACTTATACCGTTGATGTTGCAAACCTACTATGTGATATGATAGCAACCGAAAAATACGGAACTTATCATGCAACAAATGAAGGTTTCTGTTCTTGGGCAGAATTTGCGGAAGAAATTTTCAGGCTTGCTGGTTATGATACGAAAGTGAATTATATAACTACAGATAAATATCCAACCAGAGCTAAAAGGCCTAAAAATTCAAGACTGTCTAAAATAAAGGTGGCTGATAATTTTTATCGGTTACCTACATGGGAAATTGCATTAGATAAGTTTATTAAAGAATTAAAAGAGAGTGGATTATGTTAAGTAAAAGAATCACAAAAATTTCTTTTTTTATTATTTTAACTTTAGTATTGAATCTATTTGTAATTATTTATGCAAATGTGAATTTTGAAAGAAAGCTTATTTTAGAAATTTCATCTTCAGTTGAAGATGAAATTCAGATTTTCTGGGGAGACGTTAATATTTGGGATGAAACGAAATCTCAAAAATTCGCATATGAAAATGTAAATGAAATTGAACTCATGGAGTTTATTATACCTAATGATGCTAAAAATATTAGATTGGATTTTGGGAGTTCCAAGAGTAGTGTTACTGTATTTTCATTAAAGTTAAAATGCTTTAATAAATATACAGATCTATCGAGTCTTATAGAAGGATCAAAAACTAAAAATGATATAAGTAGTATAATAAGGAATTTAGACACTATTGAAGTAAATAAAATGGGGAATGATTCATATATAGTATTTGAATTGGATGATAATATACTTGAATCCAACTATACATATTTGAATAAAATAAACTTTGTAATCAAGAGTGTTCTTTTAATAATTGTAAACCTATTTGTTTTTGTTATATATAATAAGAGAAAAAGCATATTTTCTGTAACTAAAGAGATATATGATAACAAAGATCTTGTATGGAGTTTATCAAAAAACGATTTCAAGACAAAATATGCTGGATCATATCTTGGTATTTTCTGGGCATTTGTTAATCCAATAGTAACTATACTTATTTATTGGTTTGTATTTGAATTTGGACTAAAAGCGGGTGCCCCTATTCCTAATGTCCCATTTATACTTTGGTTTACATCGGGTTTGATTCCATGGTTTTTCTTTTCGGATGCTGTTATAAACGCAACAAATAGTTTTATAGAATATAGTTATTTAGTAAAAAAAGTGGTATTTAAAATAAGTATTCTCCCAGTAGTTAAAATCATTTCTTCAATGTTTATCCATTTAGTTTTTGTTGTATTTATAATAAGTATATTTGCTATATACGGAAAGCTGCCAAATTTATATATGATTCAGATAATATATTACAGTTTTTGTATATTTATTTTATCACTTGCAATTTCTTACGCAACATCTGCTTTAATCATATTTTTTAAAGATTTAAGTCAAATAATAGGAATATTACTTCAAGTAGGAATGTGGATGACGCCTATTATGTGGAGTTACACAATGATTCCTCAAAATTTGCAATGGATATTTAAATTGAATCCGATGTTTTATATAGTAGAAGGATATAGAGATACTTTGATTAATAATGAGTTGTTTTATAATAATTTTTGGGGTACCTTATATTTTTGGACGATAACAGCATTTATTTTCATTACAGGCATGATTATATTTAGAAAGATGAAACCACATTTTTCGGATGTGTTATGATAGAATAGGATTTTTAAAATGGAAACGGTAATAAAAGTAGAAAACTTATCAAAAATATATAAGTTATATGATAAACCAGTGGATAGACTTAAGGAGTCTTTAAGTCTTACTAAAAAGATATACCACAAAGATCACTATGCATTAAGTGATGTATCCTTTAGTATAGAAAAAGGAGACACCGTTGGAATTATAGGAAAGAATGGGTCTGGAAAGTCGACTTTATTAAAAATACTTACGGGAGTGTTGACTCCAACGAAAGGTGTAGTAGAGGTTAATGGTAAGGTTTCTGCTCTACTTGAACTGGGAGCTGGGTTTAATCCTGAATACACCGGAGTTGAAAATATATATTTGAATGGAACAATGATGGGATATTCAAAAGAAGACATGGAGAAGAGATTTTCTAAAATAGAGTCATTTGCTGAAATTGGAGAGTTCATTAATCAGCCAGTAAAAACATATTCTAGTGGTATGTTTGCAAGATTAGCATTTGCAGTAGCTATTAATGTTGAACCAGAGATATTGATTGTAGATGAAGCTTTAGCTGTTGGAGATACAAGGTTTCAGATAAAATGCATAGACAAAATGAAAGAATTAAAGGAAAAGGGGACAACAATCCTTTTTGTTTCTCATGCAACAGATCAAGTGAAAAGATTCTGTAATAAAGCATTCTGGTTTAAAGAAGGAAAAATTGTTGATATGGGAGAATCAAGCCATATAGTGGACAAATATGAATCATATATGCTTACTGGGTCAGATGAATTTGTAAAAGAAAATGAAACATCTGAAATAAATCTTGATTTAGAGTCTAACGTAATAATAACTAAACCATCAGAAGTAGCCTTGGCAAGAATAATTAAAGTTGAAAGTAATTGTAAAAAAATGAAGACTTTTGATAATCTTGAGATAACTGTAGAGTATGAAATATATGAAAAAGAGATAATTGGATTTTTAGCCGGGGTAGCTATATATACACCATCAAGAGAGTATATATTCGGCCCCAATACTTTTCTGGACGGAATTAATATACCCAATTCATTTGGTAGGCACATGGTGAAATACACTATACCAAAGATGTCACTTCTAGGAGGGAGTTACAGTATTGACGTGGGTATTTTTAATAATGAAGGAATTGTTTGTATTGATTATAAAGCTGATATTATAAATATAATGATTACGAATGATTACTTTACTGAAGGCCGAGTTTTTATTGAACATAACTGGGAGGTAAAATATTGATGAAAAGCGTTCCGTTTGATCAGTTTCAAAGGTACAATAACGCAAAATTGATTATTGAATCATTGAGGGGTGAAAACAATAAGTTCAAGATATTAGAAGTGGGTGCAAATGAACATCAATTACTCGAAAAATTTTTACCTGAAGATGATATAAAATATCTGGATATTCATCTTCCAGAGCATCTGAGAAATCATCCCAAATATATATTAGGGGATGCAACAAATATGCATTTTGATGATAATGAATATGATATAATAATCGCTCTTGATGTATTTGAACATATATCATCGGATAAAAGAAACATGTTTATCAAAGAAATTGATAGAGTAGCTAAAGAAGCGTTTATTATAGGGGCTCCATTTAAGAACGATGAAGTTAGTGAGGCGGAAATTCGATTAAATGAATTGTTTCGAACACTTCACGGAGAAAATTATATATGGATAGAAGAACATATTCAAAATGGATTACCAGATCTAAAAGAAACTTTAAAGTTGCTTGATGAAATGAAATGTGATTATAAATACTTCGGTCATGGAAATTTAGGAATTTGGGAAAGGATTACTAAATTACATTTTTTATCGATAATAGATAAGGACTTGATCGAATTCAGAGAAAATATTGACGATTATTACAATAAGCATTTGTTTTTAAATGATTACACAGAGGATTCATATCGAAAATTTATAATTGTGTATAAAAATATTCAAACGAATGGGAAATTGGAGTTTTTGGATAATATTATTACTAAACAGAAGATGGAGAAATTTGATTTAATTGAATCTGAGTTTAATATTTTAATGAAAGACAAATTTTTCAGAAGAGAAAGACATGAAATTGTCAGCACATTAAAGAATTTTATATCTGAACAAAATCAGGGAATGGTTGAGACCATTAATTATAGATATAAAGAAGATCTGGAAAAAGAGAACGCCTTCGTTGTTTATAGTTTGAAAGATAAAACTGAGAAATTGATTGAAATAGCTAAAATTTATTTTAAAGAAACACAAAGAATTTTGAATAAAGACGTAGCTTTAGAATTAGACATTGAATTCAACAAGATTAGAATAGAATTTTCAAATAAACCGGTATTGATAAAAATAGTTGAATTTAAAGCTGTTTTTGAAAATGGAGAAGTTGTCGACTTATCGCTTAATATGTTGACTAATGGGAAATTTTTAGGGAATAATAAAACTTATCTTTTTTCTAATGATAATCCTTATCTCGAATTGGGTGAACTAAAATATAAGAAATTCAGATTGATATTTCAAATTGAATATATTTCATACGATTTATCAATTCATGAAATAATATTAAATGCAATTCATGAAAATTGTAACTTAGAAAAAAAAATGACAGAATATGAAAAATATCTTAATTCTACTTTGGAGCATGTTAATAAATTAGAAAAAATCATTTATGACAGGAACGACCAAATTATTGAACTCGAAGATAAGGTTGAACGATTGAAATTCAAAGGAAAGATAAAGAACATATTAAGAAAAATTGGAATTACAAGAAGTAACATTGTATATAGGATATTAAGAGAACCAGAACTCATAAAAAAAGGGATATTGGAGATAAGAAGAAATGGGATAAGCGGATTAGCTATCAAGATGAAAGTTAATAAAATGAAAGATAGTATTGATGAAGCTTATACAAATAAATACCCGAATACATTGGATGAAATTTATAATAAAGAAGATATTTTGAATCAAATCTCAAATTTTAGAAATAAGCCATTATTATCAATTATAATACCTGTGTATAATGTTGATCCTAAATGGATAGATTTGACAATAAAATCAATTGAAAGACAAACCTATGAAAAATGGGAAATATGCTTAGCAGATGATGCTTCTAGTAATGCAGATACAGTAAGATACCTTAAAGAACTAAGTAATAGTAAAATAAAATTATGTAGACTTGAAAAAAATAGTGGGATATCAAATGCGAGCAATGCTGCGTTTGACATAGCGAGTGGAGACTATATTATTCTTATGGATAATGACGATGAGTTAAGAGAAGAGGCACTTTTTGAAGTTGTAAAAACTATTAATAATTGTAATCCGGATATTATTTATTCAGATGAGGATAAGATTGATATGAATGGAAAACGCAAATTCCCATTTCTAAAACCGGATTGGTCTCCTGATTTGCTTTATTCTCAAATGTATATATGCCATTTATTGATATTTAAAAAAGAATTATTTGATCTTGTAGGTGGATTTAGATCGGATTTTGATGGTAGTCAGGATTATGATTTGATGCTCAGAATGAGTGAGGTGACCCAAAGCATTTGCCATATACCAAAAGTGCTGTATTCTTGGAGAGAATTACCAACATCAACTTCTATAAATCCAGGTTCAAAGCCGTACGCTCACGAAGCAGGATTGAGATCTTTAAATGAGCACCTAAAGAGAAAATATGGTCCGGAAGCTTATGCGCAGGAGACGAAGGATATATTTGTATATGACTCAAGATATTTTATTGATAAAAATAACGTTAAAGTTTCGGTAATTATCCCAACAAAGGATAAGGTTGAATTGCTGGAAAGATGTATACGCAGCATTATAGATAAAACAACGTATGAAAATTATGAGATACTGATATTAAATAATAATTCACAAGAAAAAATGACATATGAATGGTTTGAAAAAACAAAGAATAAATATTCCGATGTAAAGGTAATTGATGCATTTTATGAATTTAACTGGTCAAAATTAAATAATCATGGAATAAGGGAATCCACAGGAGACGTTTATATTTTTCTAAATAATGATACCGAGGTTATTTCTCCGGATTGGATGGAACGATTAGCCGAAAATGCAATAAGAGAGGATATAGGCACGGTTGGAGCTCTGCTTTTGTATGAAGATGGAACAATTCAACATGCCGGTGTAGTGTTAGGTATGGGAGGATGGGCAGATCATGTATTCAAAGGCATGAAACCTGTTCATTTTGGTTCACCATTCGTGTCTCCTGTGTTAAATAGGAATGTTTTGGCAAATACAGGTGCATGTTTGGCTATATCAAAACAGACTATTGAAAAGATTGGAAATTTCAATGAAGATTTCATTATATGTGGAAGCGATGTAGAGATATCCTTAAGAGCAAGAAAGCATGGCTTAAATAATCTATATAATGCACGCGTAAAATTATATCATTTAGAATCGAAATCTAGAGATTCATTTATTCCAGAGATAGATTTTGAAATGTCTAAAAAGCACTATAGAGAACATTTGATAAGCGGAGACCCTTACTACAATTTACAGTTGGATATAAATAGTTCATCACCAACCATTAAATTTTAGCACCAATAAGGTGAATGATACTAAAGGAGATTATAAATGTTTTATAAAATAAAGCAAATAATTAAAAAAAACAAACATGTAGATAATGCGTTTAGAGCTGTAAATAGCTCGATATCATTTAATCCAAGCATATCAGAGATAACGCCTATGAATGCGAGAAAGAGTGAACTGAAAGATTTAAGAATTAATCTTTTAGTTCCATCTATAAATCAAGAACACATTTTTGGAGGAATTGCAACAGCACTTAAGTTTTATGAAAAACTTGCAGATGATTTAGGATGTAGAAGAAGAATAATTACTACAGATGCAGCTCCAGGGAAAGATGATTTATCGGAATTTCAATTATATAGTATAGTTGAATCTGAAGCGGATCCAGATGATGATTTTCAGATTGTAGCATTTAATGACAGGTATAATAAAACTATAGCAGTTGGAATTAATGATATATTCATATCGACTGCATGGTGGACAGCATATGCAGCACATAGTATAATACGTTGGCAGTCAAAAGAATACAATCAAAATATTAGAAAATCAATATATTTTATACAAGATTTCGAACCTGGATTTTATCAATGGTCAAGTAGATATGCATTGGCAGAGAGCACATATAAAAGTGAGTTACCACAAATAGCGGTATTTAATACGAGCTTATTAAAAGAGTACTTCAATGATAATGGCTATAGATTTATCCAAGAATACTATTTTGAACCAGTTTTGAATGATAAGTTAAAAGAAAAACTATTAAAAATAAAAGAGTATAATAAGAAAAAAAACATATTAATTTATGGTAGGCCATCCGTTCAGAGGAATGCTTTTGAGTTGATTGTGGAGTCTTTAAAAATATGGGCATGGAAACAAACTGATATTAAAGAGTGGAGTATATATTCTGTTGGAGAAAAACATCCAGAAATCGATTTAGGAAATGGGTGTAAGATCAAATCTCTTGGAAAATTGACAATAGATGAATATGCTGATATTATGGCTGATTCATATTTGGGGGTTTCTTTAATGATATCTCCACACCCTAGTTATCCTCCTCTGGAGATGAGTACTTTTGGTATGCGTGTTATTACAAATCAATTTGCAAATAAGAATATAGATTCATTTAGTAAGAATTTGATTAGTTTGAAGAATTTAAATCCTATAAATATTTCGGATGAGATTATGAAGTGTTGCAATGAGTATTCAAGCTTAAAAAACTATAAAGATTCTGATTATAATTATTTGAACAATGAAGATATTTTTGATTTTATAAGAGAAATTGAATTGCTATAGCAAATTATTTATAAAACAAGTTTAACATCGCATTGTGAATGATAATCCCTTGCATTTCTGTTTTATTTGTTGTGTTGGAACTCAAATTATATCAGAAAATAGGAGGTCATTGTTTTTTTAAGAACACATCGGGAAGAATATAAAAATTCTTCCTTTTTGATATCTTGCAAAAAAATTATTTTAAGGAGCGGTGATTTGAAAAAGATACTATTTACAGCATCAACTTACAGTCATATAAATAATTTTCATATTCCTTATCTAAAATTCTTTAAAAAAAATGGATTTGAAGTACATGTAGCTGTTGGAGGAAAAGCTCAGGAAATACCATTTGCTGACAAGGTTTTCGATATTCCATTTCAAAAAAATATTACATCAATAGAAAACTTTAAGTTAGCATTTAGGCTTTCAAAAATAATCAAGAGAGAGAATTATGACATCATAAGCACACACACATCTCTGGCAGCATTTTTTACACGCCTGGCAGTTGCTTTGAGCAATATGAGACCCTATGTCATAAATACAGTGCATGGCTATCTCTTTGATGATAATTTTCCATTCATAAAGAAGAATATAATGTTACTGGCTGAGAAAATAATGAGCCCGTGGACTGACGATATTATAGTTATGAATAGAGATGATTATAATATTGCAAAAAAACATAAGCTCTATAAAAATAAACTTCATTTTAAAAATGGAATGGGTGTGGACTTCAGCAAGCTTATTGTGTGTGATAATAGATCTGATGAGAGGTATGAACTGGGGTTTACTCCGGAAGATATCGTTCTTGTATATGCAGCAGAATTTTCGGATAGAAAAAATCAAGAAATGATTATCAGATCCATGGTGAATTTGTCACCTCAAATAAAACTTATACTCATGGGTGATGGACAAAATCTGGAAAGATGTAAAGAGCTTTCAAAAAAACTGGATTTGTCAGACAGAATACTGTTTACGGGATATGTGAAAAATATTGATTTTTATTATTCAATTTCAGATATATGTATTTCGGCAAGCAGGATTGAGGGATTGCCGTTTAACATAATGGAAGCGATGTATATGGGGTTACCGATCGTGGCATCAAAGGTTAAGGGAAATGAGGATCTCGTAGAGGAAGGCGCTAATGGATATTTATTTGAATATAATGATATAAATTCATTTTCTTCAATATTAAACAATCTTTCAGAGGATGTTAGATTAAGAGAAGGTCTAGGAAATCATAGTAAAGAATTATCACAAAAATATTCTCTGGAAAATGTATTTCCAGAGATAGTTTCGATATATAAAGAATATATTTAAATATTAAAACACCATATGCGACAGCAGCATCATTATAAATCCTGCAGCAAAGTTTCCGGCAAGTATTGCAGGGAATGAATACTTCAG
>SAAR01000065.1 GCA_009916335.1 Erysipelotrichia bacterium
ACATTATAATGCATTTACCCCATAATTTCCATGAATTTATTTCCTTTTTCACATTTGTAAAAATTAGTTGCAATTTCCTCTTTTCCTTTTGCTATTCTTCTTCTATAATATTAAAAGGAGAATTTAGAATTATGAAAAAAATAGCTTTTAGTAACGAGCAGTACGTTTCACTGCAATCAAAACATATCAAAGAAAGAATATCCCAATTTGGTGATAAACTGTATCTTGAATTTGGTGGTAAATTATTCGATGATCACCATGCTTCAAGAGTATTGCCTGGTTTTAAGCCAGACAGTAAATTAAAAATGTTGTTGGCATTAAAAGAAGATGTTGAAATTGTCATTGTCATTAGTGCTTATGACATTGAAAAGAACAAAATCAGAAGTGATTTAGGAATTACTTATGATACAGAGGTATTACGTTTAATTGATGCATATCGTGAAGTAGGATTATTTGTTGGTAGTGTTACTATTACACAATATGCAAATCAACCTGCCGCTGACACTTTTAAACACCACTTAGAAAATTTAGGTGTGAAAGTATTCTTACACTATCCTATTGCAGACTATCCTAGCAATATCCCATTAATCGTAAGTGAAGAGGGATATGGAAAAAACGAATACATTCAAAGTGAAAAACCATTAGTTGTTGTTACTGCACCAGGTCCTGGTTCAGGTAAGATGGCGACTTGTTTATCACAGCTATATCATGATCACATGCGTGGCATTAAAGCAGGGTATGCAAAATTTGAAACATTCCCTATTTGGAATCTACCACTTAAGCACCCTGTCAACTTAGCGTACGAAGCGGCAACAGCCGATTTAAACGATATTAATATGATTGATCCATTCCATTTAGAAGCGTATGGAGAAACCACAGTTAACTACAATCGTGATGTGGAAATTTTCCCTGTCTTGTATGCCATCTTCGAAAAAATCTTAGGTAGCTCTCCTTATAAATCACCTACGGATATGGGAGTGAATATGGCAGGAAAATGCATCATTGACAATGATGCCGCTATTCAAGCTAGTAAAGCTGAGATTATTCGCCGTTATTACCAAGCCTGTGTTGACTTTGAAAAAGGGCGTGTTGAGGAAAGTGCGATTGAAAAAATCAAAATGATTATGTCCCAAGCAGATATTAGTATTGAAGATCGCAAGTGTGTAAAACCAACATTACAGATTAGTGAAGAAACAAACAAACCTGCATTCTGCATTGAATTAAAAGATGGTACACTAATTAGTGGAAAGACAAAATCACTACTTGGTTGTTCTAGTGCCGCTTTATTAAATGCACTAAAGAAATTAGCAGGAATTGAAGATAGTGTACATTTAATTTCCCCTAAGGTCATTGAACCAATTCAAAAATTAAAGGTCGAACGTTTAGGCAATCGCAATCCACGTTTACATACAGATGAAGTATTAATCGCTTTAGCAATTTCTGCAACAAACGATGAAAACGCTCGTAAGGCTTATGAAAAGCTTGAAGAATTAGCTGATTGTGAGGCACATTGTTCTGTGATTCTATCGGAAGTGGATTTTAATGTCTTTAGAAAATTAAAAATAAATCTAACTTGTGAAGCAAAGTATCAAACACATAAGTTATACCAAAAATAAAAATAGCGTTTTAAATGAGCGTGTGGTGTAGCACGCTTTTTTAGTATTTAACTTTTAGTGTGGGTATTAATTCACTCATCGTAACTATTAATAGGAAGGAAATACAATAAAAACAAATAATGATATTTAATCCATGCCTACTCACGATACAAAAAGTACTGACAATATCACTATGATTGATCAGTACTTTTCTTTGTATAAAACCACTCATTAATTTACATTACTATAAAAATCGCAAATTATGCGATTTTTATTTTGAACGATTCAATTTCTTCCATCGTTGCCATTGCTGACAACGCCCCTTCTTTACTTGTTGTATGTGCTGCATATAAATTACTAAAATCTAAATATTTTTTTAATACTTCTTCAGATACTTCCTCTAAATGATCTACATGATCTTTTAACAAGCAGTAAATGAATGCACCGATAAATGAATCTCCTGCCCCTGTTGTATCTACTACATCAACGCTATATCCTTTAGAATCAATACGTTTACCATCTCTTGTATACAACTCTACTCCATCTTTTCCTTTTGTATAGATGAAGTATTGACAACGATTGGCAAAAATCATTGGCAATGCCTCTTCCACCTTTTGCTTACCAGTAATAAATTCTAATTCTTCATCAGAAATTTTTATAATATCTGCATAAGGTAAAAACGCTCGCACTGTTTCTTTTAACTGACACTCATCTTCCCACAATGACATGCGTAAATTGGGATCAAAACTGACGAATACATTTTGCTTAATTGCCATATCAATTAGTTTTCTATGTGCTTTTTTCATTGGTGAATCCACTAACGAAACACTACAAAAGTGAATGATTCCACAATCGTCCAATTCATTTTCACTAATATCATCATCGCTAAATTGTAAATCAGCACTATGCTTACGATAAAATTTAAAATCACGATTTCCATCTTCTGCAAGAGAAACAAAGGCTAAAGATGTTTCATACTCATCACTTAACATAATTTTTTGTGTTTCAATGCCTACTTGATCTAATACTTCAATAATGTGATGCCCAAAAGCGTCATTCCCTAATTTACTTAAAAACTTGGCTGGCATACCTAGTTTAGCAACGGCTCCTGCCACATTAGCAGGTGCTCCTCCAACCGCTCTTGTAAAGCTTACAACATCTTTTAATCGTGTCCCTTTTTTATTAGGAATAAAATCAATTAATGCCTCCCCGATGGCACATAACTTTTTATTTTTCATTTTGATCCTCCACAAAACTAAACCCTTTTAATGTGTAAAACATAATCCTTGCCTCTATTTCTTCCCCAATACATTGTATATCTCTTTTCTTTGTTGGATACACTCTCGTAGTGAATACTTCTTCTCCATCATTGACAAAGATTTCTAACGATGATATATCACTAAAAATACGCATATTATTTAATGAAGTGATTGCTACTTTTCTTGTTGTACGCCCACTTCCACATTTTGTTATATCTAGTGTCAATATTCCTTGTTTGTGCACCAAACACATCTCATCATTAAGTGAAAGTGTAAATTCACAATCATTTTTAAACATTAATGCTAGCTCATATACCTCATCATCTCTATGTGCTGCATTTAATGTTTCTTGGTTAAATTCATAGGTTTCTTTTCTAAGTTTTTTAAGTTGTGGGATTGGCTGTTGCACTAACATATCATTTTTTATGCTTAATTGTCTAGGGATCGTTAATGCATGTTGCCACCCTTTTTCGATGGTAGGATTACTGTATTCAATATCAGGAAGTCCTAACCAACCAATCATAATCTGGCGATCTTCTTCATCTGTAAAGGATTGTTGGACATAAAAATCAAAGCCACGATCCATTTGATGTATTTTATTTATCTTATAAGTATTGTGCTCAAAATCATAATCAATAAACATCCAAACACTTTGATGTACATTTTCATAATTTAAACCGTCTTGTGCTACCCCTTGTGGACAACAAGTAAGCACTAATTGTCCATTTATTTCAAATAAATCAGGACATTCCCACATGTAACCAAATTGCTTTTCTGTTTGAATACGATTGTAATAATGCCAATCTTTCATATCTTCTGATTCATACAATAAAACACAACCACAATCCTTTTTATCTCTCGCACCAAGGACCATGTAATATTTATGATTTCTTTTAATAATTTTTGGATCTCTGACATGATTACTTACATCATCAGGATACTCATTAGTTGTCATCAACAATTCTTTTTTTGAGAAATGCACCCCATCTTTACTATTAAAGTAAATCGTATTGGATCCTCTTCCTGCATTAATATAATCATAATCTGGACGATCAAAATATTTTACATTCCCTGTGTAAAAATAATGAATTTGATCATCTTCAATATAGGCACTACCTGAATAAACACCATGTGCATCTATTTCTTCATCAGGAAACAAAGCGACTTCTTCTTTTTTATAATGAATGAAATCTCTTGTTGAGTAATGTCCCCATAATTTAAGACTACCCTCTGTATTAAAAGGACAATACTGATAATAAATATGGTAGACTCCTTGAAATTGACATAATCCATTAGGATCATTAAGCCAACCCATATCTGCCATTAAATGATACTGTAAACGATAAGGATCTTGGCTTACTTTATTGATTTCCTCTTTTTGTTGGGAATACCATTCATTAAAATCTCGTCTGTTGATTTTCTTGTATTTTTCAAACATCATTGCTCTCCTACTTAACTAAAGCAACTTGCGTAGTAATTGTTGCATTCGCATCTTCCATGACAACTACTTCTTTGTCATTTGCATTGGTAAACACCATTGCTGTTTGAATATCACAACCCTTATCTTTTACTAACGCAAGGTCATAAGATAATAGCTTTTCTCCTTTTTTAATCGTTTGTCCAGATTCCACGAAGATTTCAAATCCTTCTCCTTCTAAGTTCACTGTATTAATTCCACAATGAATCATAATATCCAATCCTGATTGTGTACTTAAACCAATCGCATGTTTAGTTGGGAATACAAATTTAACTTCCACGTCAGCTGGTGCATATACATCACCATCAATAGGATCAATTACAATCCCATCACCCATCGCTTTTGATGCAAATTCTTCATCATTTGATTTTGTGATACTACTTACTTTTCCATTCATTGGCGAAAATACTTTTGTTTCTTGAAAGCTTACTTCCTTACTTTCTACTTCTTCATTCTCTTTTACTTCTTCACTCTCTTTTTCAAGCCCATTTTTCTTCCATAAAACGATTGTAAGCACAAAAGATGTTACGATTGATAAAATTAATCCAATTCCAAAGTTCATCCAATCTGATGGATTTACGGAAATAAATCCTGGAATACCTGCTGCCCCTAATGCTTGTGCTAATACTTTAAACAATGCACAATAAGCACTACCAACTGCAGAACCAATCATTGCAGCGTAGAATGGATAACGTAGTTTTAAAGTTACCCCAAACATCGCTGGCTCTGTAATTCCTAGAAAAGCAGATACACCAGAAGCTGTACAAATAGATTTCATCTTTTCATTTTTTGTTAATAACAAGACAGCAATAACAGCAGCTCCTTGTGCCACATTATTCATAGATGCTGTAATAAAGATAAAACTTCCTCCTGTGATTGCAGTAGCAGCTAACAATTGTGTTTCAATCGGTATAAATGAATGATGCATTCCTGTTAATGTAATTGGTGCATACAATAAACCAAAAACGGCTCCTCCAAATGCTCCTAATGTATTATATAGCCATGTAATACTATCTGCCAACACATCACCAGCACCTCTTAATAGCGGACCAACAAAGACAAATGTAATGAACGCTGTAAATAAAATTGAGATTAATGGTGTTGTTAAGTTGTCTAACCAAGTTGGAGTTACTTTATGCAAACGCTTTTCCACATTGGCTAAAATCTATGAAACTGCTAATACTGGTAATACCGTTCCCTGATAACCGACTGCCATTACTTCTAAACCAAATAAATTCCAACTTGGAATTTCCACCCCTGTTCCTAATGCATATGCATTTAATAAATCAGGGTGTACCATGATCATACCCATTGCAGCCCCTAAAAATGGATTTCCACCAAATCGTTTGGTTGCTGAGAATCCAATTAATACTGGTAAAAAGGTAAATGGTGCATTGGCAAAAATATTAATCATTGTCGCCAAACCAGCAAATTGTGGATATAAGTCAATCACTGATTTGCCATCAAACATACCTGCTGTTAAAACATTATTAATTCCCATTAATAACCCTCCAGCAACAATCGCTGGAATAATAGGAACAAATATATCACTAAACATTTTCACAAAACGCTGAGCCGCATTTCCTTCTTTTTCTTCTTTAGTATCTTCCACTACAACTGTCCCTAATTGTTTTTGTACTTCTGCACAAACAAGATTCACAAGTCCTGATCCTAAGATAATCTGAAATTGACTTGTTGTCATAAATGTTCCTTTTACCTCAGGAATATCTGATATTTTTTCTTCATCACGCTGATTTGCATCTTTCAATTTAAAACGCAATCTTGTTGCACAATGCTCTACTGAAATAATATTTGCTTTGCCCCCAACGCAAGCGATAATTTCAGTGGCTATTTTACTATAATCCATACATGTCCTCCTTTTGTGGAACCGTTCCCACTTATTACACACTCATTATAAGTATAGGTTACAATCTTTGTCAACAACTTTATAAACTTTTTTGCAATCGCTTCCAATCTATTCACGAAAATTAAAAGAGAGCTTTCGCTCTCCTCTAATTTCGATCCATCACACTATTTCCTTCTATTAATTTAAAACCAACAACTTGCCCTTTTGCCACTTTTTCTTGATTAATCATTTTTAACAATGTTTCTGCGACCAATTCCCCATTACGATAGGAATTAAATTTTACCGTTGTAAGTTTCGGTGATAGCAATTCACTAAATTCATAGCCCCCAAAACCCACTAAAGAAATATCCTCAGGAATACTTAAACCGTTTTCTTTGATTACTTTATACGCTCCAAACGCTAATCGATCACTCGCACAAATAATCGCATCAAAGTGTTTATCACGCAAAGCAATCGCCACTTCCCTTTGTGCACTTTCATAGCTAAAATCAGACATTCTCACTGTAATATTACTTACTTCGCATTCCTTTAATCCATCAAGAATCCCCTGTTTTCTAATCACACCGACTGCCTCATCTTTTTCACTAACACCCAAATAAAGAATACGCTTATGATTTCTCTCACCGATGTATTTTCCTATCATCTTTCCTGCCTCATAATCATCATTTACAACAGAAATACCTTTTTTATAGCGTTGTGCACAAACTACCACGGGTATATCAATCTCGCTCAATAATTTTTCATGTTCACTAGTAAGATAAGTAGCACTTAGTACAATGCCATCAACATTTAATCGCCACAACTTTTCTAAGTAGGCAATCTCTTTTTTAACATCATGATTCGTATTTAAAATAAAAGAAATATAATTCTCCTTGTTTAACGTTTCATCAATTGCCATTAATACTCTTGCTGTTACTGGTGTATCTAAAGAAGGGGCAACAATGCCAATAATATTACTTCTTTTTGCCTTTAACCTTGCAAATGCATTCGGTTCATAATTATATTTATCAATCACTTTTAAAATTGCTTCCTTGGTTTCAGCTTTCACATACCCACCATTAAAATAGCGAGAAATCGTACTTTTACCAACACCTGCTTCTTTTGCAATTTCTTTCATTGTAAGTTTCTTCATCAGCTCTCACGACCTTTCAGCTTGATAGTATTTCACATTGACTAACAAAAGGATATTTTTTCTTCATTTCTTTTTCCACTTGATCCATTAATTGTTTATCTCTTGTGATGGCAAATACACTACTACCACTACCTGACATTAAAACACTATCCATACCATAAGCAATCAATTCTTCCTTAATGGTTTTGACAATAGGGGTAATTTGAAACGCACTTTGTTCAAGCGTATTCCCTATGCATTCACAAAATAAAGAATAATCATTCGTCGATAAGGCATATTGTGCTTTATCAACATTAGGGTGAACACAATTACTAAAATCTATTTTACTAAATGCTAATCCTGTAGATACCCCTGCTTCTGGTTTTACAAGCAATAAATAAAAAGGACAATTTATTTTGAATCTGCTTACTTTTTCACCGATGCCTTGCACACGACTTGCCTCATTCACTACACAAAAAGGAACATCTGCCCCAATCTGTTTAGCAATCATCAACAGTTCTTTTTCTTCTATTGTAAGATTGCATAGTTGAATTATTGCTTTTAGCATCGCTGCCCCATCTGCACTACCCCCAGCTAAACCTGCTTGCATAGGAATTTTTTTATGTACAATCACTTTAAAACATTCTTTTAGATGAAAACGTTCACGCATCAACTTAATCGCTTTATAAATCGTATTACTTTCATCTAATGGGAAATGCTCTACCCCACAAATAATTTCATCTTTTAAAGCAATACTAACATCTAGCACATCACATAGTGATAAAGGTACCATAATCATATCTAATTCATGATAGCCATCTTCTCTTTTCTTGACAACATCTAATGTCAAATTAATTTTCGCATTCGCTTCTATTTTCATCATGCACCTCAAATAATTTAATAAACATATCTAATGAAAGTGATTCTGCTCTTGCCCTTTCATCAATGTGTGCTTTCGCTAGATTTTGTTTTGCCAACTCTTTATCTTTACAATATTCCCCATAATTATTGAGAATGGTTTTTCTGCGTTGTTTAAAACAGGCTTTTACCAAAGCAAAAAAAGCACTTTCATTCGCTATCCTTGCTTGTTTCTTAAAGCGAAAACGCACAACAGCACTATCTACATTTGGTTTAGGACTGAATACATGCTTAGAAATCTTCATCACTACTTTTACATCACAACGATACTGTGTAATCACACTCAAAGCATTGTAATCCTTCGTATTCACCACTGCACTAAAGCGATCTGCCACTTCTTTTTGCATCATGACTGTAATTTGTGCAATGTCTGCCTCACTTTCAAAAATCTTAAATAAAATCGGCGTTGTAATATAGTAAGGTAGATTCGCCGCAATGACAACATCTTCCCCTGCTTTTGCATATTGGTTTACATACGCTTTTAAATCAATGGCTAAAAAATCAGTATGTACAATCTCTACATTTTTACATTCACTTAATGAATCTGCTAAAACAGGAAGTAAACGCTCATCAATTTCAAACGCTACTACATGTTTTGCATAATGGCTTAAAAACTGTGTTAATGCACCAATACCAGGGCCAATCTCAAATACAGTACAAGGGCGATCCGTCATGGCATTTTTTGCAATTTTATCCACAATACTAGATTCAATCAAGAAGTTTTGCCCATAATTCTTTTTCGCATACAAATCGTATTTTTCAAGAATTTCCTTTGTCCTTGACGGTGTCGCTATTATATTATTCATAGTTCATTGATTATCCTTTCTAGTCTTTTCCTATCTATCTCTAACATATTTAATCGTTTCAATAACTGTTTTGCATTGCATTTACCAATGAATAAAACAGCCCCAATCTGCTCACGCAAAGAAGCACTATGTGCTTGTCCATTCAACCCTAACGCAATCAAATCCTCCATGTGAATACACTCTTCCTTTACTTGCTTATATGTTACAAGATGGCTTAAAGATTCGATAATATCTTCTTTACTCGCATGTTCCACCCCTACTTTTTTACTTGTTCTTGCTTTTTCTTTCATAATAAATGCATGTTTCGCATTGGGTACATATTGATTAATTTTATGACGAATCATCGCTCCTGGTGCATCAGGATCACTAAATACAATAATCCCTCTTGTTTCATTAATCTGCTTTAACAACGCTAATGTCGCTTTTGAAAGATGTGTTCCCTGTGTTTCTATCGTATCACAATCAAAATAGCGTTTTAACGTATTCGTATCATTTTTTCCTTCTACAACAATCACTTCTTTTATTTTCATATCCATATTTTAGCATAGATATGAAAGGATAGCACTGCTATCTTACGTTTAAAGCGATTTTTTCATGGTTTACTAGATACAAATAAAAAGGGTAACCTTTTATGATTACCCAAGTATACTTATATTCAATTGTCGATTAATACCCATAGCGTACAATTTTCATTGTTGGGCTATAATTGCGATTAATGGAAAGTTGATTGCTTTTTTCGCTTCCCACGAATAAATCTAAATGATTTAATGTCATCGCTCCTCTATCTAATACCATCGCATAGAAAGGCTGTCCTTCTACTAGTCCATATCCTGAAAGACCATGATTGCTTACTTCAATAATTGAACCCATCGGAATGGAAGAATTAGCCGCTACAATGTAATATCCATCATAGGTAATTCCATCTTTCCAAGTTCCATCACTTTGTCTTACAGAATGAAATGAAAGTTTCACTCCACCAGCACTACCACCAAAGCCATCAACGTTGTAACAGCCATTACAATCTGTTCCATACGTTGTGATTTTCGCAAACACTGGTTGTTCCTCTTTTTCAAAGGTTGTTTCACTTCCAATTTGGATCAGGCTATTCATTAATCCATCATTGTTGATACTACCCGTATTTTCTACTTTCGTATCCTCAACTTCTTTCGCTATTGTTTCACTTACTTCCCCTTTACTTTTTGTTGTACTTTCTTCATCATTTGATGCATGAACATTAACAACAACTGCAAAGATTGCTAGGTATACACATAATAGCAGAATTGCCTCATTGGTAATTAGAGAAAATGCTTTTCATTTATTCATCTGATTTCCTCCTGTGTTTTTATGTTTCCACATTTTATGAATTTTATTCACAAACTGTCAAAACATTTATACATTATAAGCATATGAACACAAAAAAGCAAATATTCTGCAATTTTTATTAATACGTCCCCACAATTCTTACAAAAATAGACATATTTAGGGACATGCAAAAAAAGGTTTAGGACACATATTAGAGTACACGATCCTCTTTTTGTTTTTGTTCTAATAATTTTTGAAATTGATCAAGTGGCATTGGCTTATAAAAATAAAACCCTTGCACATAATCACAACCTACTTCACTTAAATAATCAACATATTCTTTACTTTCAATCCCCTCTGCTGTTACTTTAACATTTAAACGTTTGCAAAGGTTAATAATATTCCCAATCACATCTTTATTATATTCATCTAATGCTTTTATAAAAAAGATGCGATCTAATTTCACAATATCAATCTGTGCATTCAACAATATATTAAATGAAGAATATCCACTACCAAAATCATCTAATGCACAAATAAAACCTGCTTTTCTAAACTTTGAAATAATTTCTCTAACTGTATCATAATTACTATATTGAATGTTTTCCATAAATTCAAACTGAACCATTTGCTCAGGAATTTGATACTTCTGTAATACTGCTGAATAATCTTCAATGAAATTCTCATCAAACAATGAAGTATTCGTAATATTAAAACTTAAAGGAACCATCGGCTTATTTTGTTTAAAACATTCATGCATGAAGGAACATACCATTTCAAAGATATTAAAATCTACTAAATAAATATCCCCAAATGTATTTAAAACAGGTAAAAAACTAGATAATGGAATTTCTCTACCTTCTTTATCAAACCATCTCAGCAACACTTCACCACCGATAATCTGTTTGCTTTTAAGGTCTATTTTAGGTTGTACATACGCTACAAACTCCCCATTATAACGAGCTTTTGTTACTGCATCTGCCATCTCATTGATCCGTCGATACTCCTCATGAATCGCTTGATTAAAAAACTCATAAGAAAATGTTCGATTTTTATTATGAATACATTCTGTACGAGTAATATTGGCATAGTTTTGTGCTTGATAGAAATCTATTTCACTATTTTCAATGACATAAAAACCAAATGATAAATATAAGTTATGATAAATTAGAGAATGCTTATTCTCAAAGAAATCATCGACAAAAGGAACCAGAAAATGCTCCATCACTTCCTCTTTTGATGAGTAGTGTAAAAGTGCATTAAAATGATCACCATAAATTCTTGCTAGATATTCTCCCTCTTTTAAATGCTTGTTTAACTCCTCATAAACACACTTAATGACCTCATTTGCTTTATTTCGTCCATAACGATCATTAATATATTGAAATCGTTTAATATTCACACACATAAACACATAAGTATCTTTTTTATGCATTACTTCTTGTTCATAAATATCTTTTAGTTGTTCCTCATTATATCCCATGGTTAACGCATCTTGATACCTTGGACACTTCTTCATTACCGTTTTCTCCTATATGTTTTCTTTATCTTTACCCATTATAATACATCTTGCAAACTTTTTAAATATCCTCTGCATAATAAAAAAACTCTTTAACAGGTTTTGACACCAACTAAAGAGTTTTTCGATTATTTTATAACTTTTTATTTATCTTCGTATTGTAATGCATCAATTCCTTGTGCACCACTTGAAATACGAACTACATTTTCTACATCGTAAACAAAGATTTCACCATCACCGATATTACCAGTGTACAATACTTTTCTAGCTGCATCGACAACTTTTTGTACAGGTACTTTAGATACAACAATCTCAGCTTTTAATTTTGGTAATAATTCCATATCTACTTTAGCACCACGATAATAGCTTGGCTGTCCTTTTTGTACACCACAACCTAATACCTTAGTTACTGTCATACCCATAATACCGATTTCATCCATTGCCACTTTAAGAGCATCGAAACGTTCAGCCTTAGTGATAATAACCACTTTAGACATCTTACCATCTGTTTTCACTACCTTTGTAGGAATTGCTTCATCTAATGTAACACTTGCGACATTTCCAGTTGTAGAAGGGAATGTTGCTCCTCCACTAAATTCTGTTTCCATCGCAAATCCTGCATAAGAACTATCTAAACCATGTTCTAATTTGTCTAAACCAACAATTTCTTCTTCCTGTGTAACTCGTAAACCGATTGTCGCTTTAATGACTACGAATACAATTGTCATGGTAACAGCTGTCCATAATGCTACAGAGCCAACACCGATTAACTGTGTTACTAGAAAATCAGTTCCTCCACCGTAGAATAAACCTAATGCTTCAGGCATAGTGTCTGTTCCACAAGCAAATAAACCAACACAAATAGTTCCTAAAATACCACAACCACCATGTACTGCTACTGCACCTACTGGATCATCAATCTTTAATTTGTAATCTAATAACCATACGACAAAGACAACGACAAATCCTGATAAGATACCAATGATAGAGGCACCGAAAACATTAACTGCATCACAACCTGCTGTAATGGCAACAAGTCCTGCTAATGAACCATTTAATGACATTGCAACATCTGGTTTTCCATGTTGAATCCAAGTAATAATCATAACTGTTACTGTTGCTAATGCTGGTGCAACGGTTGTTGTTGCAAAAATTGTTGCTAACTGTAATCCATTCGTAGCGGCTGCACCGTTGAATCCATACCATCCAAACCAAAGAATGAATACACCTAATGCACCAATTGTAATGTTGTGTCCTAAAATACCATTAGGAGAACCATCTTTGTTGAATTTACCAATACGAGGTCCTAATAATTTAGCACCGATTATCGCTGCGATACCTCCAACCATATGAATGGCACATGAACCTGCAAAATCGTGGAAGCCGATTTGTGCAAGCCAACCGCCGCCCCAAATCCAGTGTGCTTCAATTGGATAAACAAGTAAACTGATCATTACCGAATAAACACAATAAGAAATAAATTTAGTACGTTCTGCCATTGCTCCAGATACAATTGTAGCGGCTGTTGCACAGAACACTAAGT
>SAAR01000441.1 GCA_009916335.1 Erysipelotrichia bacterium
ACAAATTATCTATTTCCCCATGGGTAAAACAGACCAGAACAGAGCTGTTCATGACTCATATCTGTACAGTATCAGGTAGCAAAGCAATCCTGACTAAAATAATATCAATCCAAATAAAGCTAATTTGGTCTGATGGTTTTCTGGTGTATTCCAAATAGCAGCCGGATAGCATATTCTCATTACCGGAAGGAGATACCCTTAAAATAAACTTGACATGAGAGATAAGATATGAGTGTTGGATGTTCGCTTAATGATAGAAATAACAATCCTGTAAATTTTTTTCCTCCCATTTTAAGAGATGCCGTGGAGGAGATAGAAAGAGAACTACAGGCTCCGGTAGAACTCATTGAAACAGTTGTTCTGGCTGCTGTATCACTGGCATGCCAGGGGGTAATAAAAATACAACATCCAGACGGGAGAGTGAGCCCTTGCCCAATGTATTACACCGTTATTGCTGACTCTGGAGAGAGAAAAAGTGCCGTATTTAAATTAGTCACACAACCATTTTTTGATTTTGAAAAGGAATCACGTCAAAAATATACGTTATTAATGCTGGATTACAATGCAGAACTTCAGTCATGGAAAAGTCAGGAGAAAGCACTATTGAAAGTGATTAGTAAAAAAACCGAGAAAGGAATTGATGTTGAATACGATACTCAGAGCATGAAAGAGCTTTACCGAAAAAAACCGCAACCACCCGCATTGCATAAGTTGATCTACAGTGATACGACACCAGAAGCACTACAGCAGGGACTCTGCAGTCATGTGCCTTCATCGAGTCTTATGTCGGATGAGGCCGGTATTTTCTTCAAAGGACGTGCAAAGAATAACCTGGGATTTTTAAACCTTTTATGGGATGGAGCTCCGTTTGATATAGAACGAAAAAGTGGCAGGTGTAGTATGGATGAATGTATGTTTACAATGTTATTAATGATTCAGTCCAGTGAGTTTAAAAAATATATCAAACTTCAGGGGGATTATGCAGTAGGCTCAGGGTTTCTGTCCCGTTTTATGATAACCGGAGTAACTTCAAAAAGAGGTCACCGCAGCTCTGTTAAGAATAACAGTAAAAGTAACACCATCAGGTTTCATGACAGAATAAAGGAACTACTGCTGCTTTCTGAAGAGAGGTACAAAAATAATGAAAAGCATAAATATCTATACTTATCCGAAGAGGCTCAGTCAGCACTCGGTTTAGTATATAAACATATTGAATCACGTATACTTAAAGACAGAGAGAAACATCCTGTTGTAGAAGGCATGTTGTCTAAGATGCCTGAAAATATTGTCAGACTGGCTGGGGTTTTTCATCTTTTTAGTGATGAGCACGGAAATGAAATATCTGAAAGAACCATTCAGGCAGGTGCGAAAACAGCGTATTTTTATTATCAACAGGCTCTTGATGCTATCTCATCATGCTCAGATTCAATAGAGCATAACGCTGATATATTGTACAAATGGTTATTAAAATACAAGAATCCTGATGTTAATTACCCTCAAATATTAAACACTCCCACCATTCTGAATAAAATGATAGTAAGGAGAAAAGGCCCATATGCTCTAAGAAACTCAAGAAAACTTAACGATGCGCTAGCTTATCTGGAAGAAGATGAGAAAATAAGAATTGAAAAAATTAAAAATAGTAATGGCAGCACCAGCGAAATAATACATATCCATCGTCATTGATGTCAACTGCACTGCTATCAGTTGCTACCAGTAGCAACTGATAGCAGTGATTAAGATATGTTGAATATTTCAAACGGAGTGGCAATAAATTGATATATATGATGTTTTTGAAAATATATAAAAACTTTTTTTATAAAAATATTATTTTCAGGGATGGTGTTCCAGGCGGGAAAAACATCAGTTATCACTGTCACCTCCGGACATTATCATATTAATTTTATACTATTCTAAGTTTGCAAAGAAAAATAATGCCCTTCCCTGGTCAAGTGTCAAGCATACTTGTGAATACATGAGATATGGAAGGGCATTGGAGATGCAAAAAGTTATTTTTAACTCAATTAATTAACGCTTATTCTTATTTCGAATAAATTTATCATAATTGTCCCGCAGGTCGTCCAATAACCATTTATCGATTCTATTACGTAATGTGTTTTCCCTTTTTATTGGATCTCCCTTCCATTTTTCGGAATTGTGTTCTCCATCAAGTTTTACAACGAGTGGGATAATGGTATCAATGAATTGCCTCTTGCTTTCCCAACCACCTTCAGGGGAATGATCGGACAGCGCTGAAGATATATATGGCTTTAGATAATCGAGATCTTTTAATTTTTTCTTTCCGCCAAGGCTTGATGCTGATTTTCTTTTAATTCTATCAAACCTTTCATTTAATCTAAGCCAATCACCAGTCTTTGCTTTATCATTTCTGTCTGCGGCGTAGGTGATATAAAGTAGTGCATAAAGTAAAAACTCGCAACTATCTTTTTTATTGCCATTTGATAAAATATACTCACTCCAGTAAAAATCCTTAAACCCCATAAAAAGATAATGTAACCAGAAGTTTTCATCCACTAATTTGATAATTCCAGAAATTCGACCGTCAAACATTTCTTTCTGTATACTGGCCCGAGCCTC
>SAAR01000066.1 GCA_009916335.1 Erysipelotrichia bacterium
GCTTAGACTTTTCATCACTGCGTATGCTATCAACTGCTTTTTGAAGCTTAGTGATGACAAAAAAGCTCTTCTGTTTAACTAGCAGTTTGGGTTAAATAACATTAGGAGAAAGAAAAAATGTCTAAAAAAGTAGCCTTAATTACTGGTATTACTGGTCAAGATGGATCTTATCTTGCAGAGTTTTTATTGAAAAAAGGGTACGAAGTACATGGTGTAAAGCGTCGAAGCTCACTTTTTAATACAGATCGTATAGATCATCTTTATCAAGATCCTCATGAAGAGAATATTAACTTGACATTACACTATGGTGATATGACTGATAGTATGAATCTAACGCGCATTATTCAAGAAGTTCAACCTGATGAAATCTACAATTTAGCAGCGATGTCACATGTTGCTGTTTCTTTTGAAACACCAGAATATGTTGCTAATGCAGATGGTACAGGAACTTTGAGGATTCTAGAAGCCATTCGCCTTCTCGGATTAACGAATAAAACAAAAGTATACCAAGCTTCTACATCAGAACTCTATGGTAAAGTACAAGAAACTCCACAATCAGAAACAACACCTTTTTACCCACGTAGTCCTTATGCTGTTGCTAAAATGTATGCTTATTGGATTACTGTTAATTATAGAGAAGCATATGGAATATTTGCATGTAACGGTATTTTATTTAATCATGAGTCGCCCGTTCGTGGTGAGACTTTTGTAACGCGCAAAATTACGAGAGCTGCTTCTAAAATTGCATTGGGATTGCAAAATAAACTCTATCTTGGAAATTTGGATGCAAAACGTGATTGGGGTCATGCAAAAGATTATGTTCGCATGATGTGGATGATTTTGCAAGCGGATAAACCAGAAGATTGGGTAATTGCGACTGGAAAAACTACAACTGTACGTGATTTTGTTCGTATGTCTTTTGCTTATGCAGGGATAGAGCTTGAGTTCCGTGGTGAAGGCATTGATGAAAAAGGTTATGTTAAAGCATGCACTAATCCACTCTATCAAGTTGCAATTGGACAAGAAGTTGTTGCAGTTGATCCTCGATATTTTAGGCCAACAGAAGTTGATTTGTTGCTAGGGGATCCAACTAAAGCAGAACAAAAGCTTGGTTGGAAAAGAGAATATCAACTTCAAGAATTAGTTGATGATATGATGAAAAGTGATTTAAAATTAATGACAAAAAACCAATATCTTAAAGATGGCGGCTATCAAATTATGAATTATTTTGAGTAGTTCTATGTATCTTAAAAGTAAAATATTAATCACTGGTGCAAGAGGTTTACTCGGTACCGCAATTGTAAATGAATTAAAAAAACAAGGATACCAAGAGATTTATACTCCAACTAGCCAAGAGTTAAATTTACTCGATGATAATGCTTGTAATGATTGGTTCAACCATTACAAGCCTGAATATATTTTTCATTTAGCATCGCTGGTTTATGGCTTAAAAGGGAATTTGGAAAATCAACTTCAATCAATTCATCAAAATACTCAAATGAATTTGAACCTTTTTAATGCATGTGGAAATCATGGTGTACAAAAGATATTTTTCGCAGGAACGGTTGCAAGCTACCCCTATCCATATCCCTCATTACCTTTGAAAGAAGAATTTTTTATGGAAGGAGAACCTCATGATGGAGAGTACGGGTATGCTATAGCTAAAAGACATGCTTTGTCTTACTTGAAAATTCTAAAACGAACTAAGAATATTGATTATTGCTATGGAATATTTACTAACCTTTATGGTATCAATGACAAATTTGATATTGATGGAGGGCATGTTATACCATCACTTATTAAAAAATCTATTGACGCTATGAAAGCTGGACATAAAGTTTTGAATGTTTGGGGTAACAAAGAAACAAAAAGAGATTTTCTAAATAGTAAAGATGCTGCAAATGCAGCATTGTTATGTATGCAAAAGATTGATGGTATGGTAAATATTTCAAGCGGTATATCCATATCAATGGGTGAGATAGTAGGATATATTCAAAATTATTTTAATAATAATTTGACTATAGAATGGGATTCAAATGCTCCAATCGGTATTGCTGAAAGAAGTGTTTCAAATGAAAAATTATTGTCATATGGTTTTAAAAGCGAACAATCTATAGAAAAAAGTATAACAGAGACAATACAATGGGCTGAACTTTTTTATGAGAATCTAAGATATTAACAAAGGGGAATATATGAAAGTCGTACTACTCGCAGGTGGATATGGAACACGAATAGCAGAAGAGACAGACATCAAACCAAAACCAATGGTAGAAATTGGTGGAAAACCAATATTATGGCATATTATGAAAATTTATTCGTATTATGGTTTTAATGAATTTGTCGTTCTTCTTGGTTACAAAGGCTATTACATTAAAGAATATTTTGCAAATTACTTTTTACATCAGAGTGATGTTACAATCGATCTTCAAACCAATAGCAGAGAAGTACACAGCAATAACAGCGAACCATGGAAAGTAACGTTAGTTGATACGGGTCTTGATACGATGACCGGAGGTCGTATTAAACGCGCTCAGAAATATATAGGGGACGAGCCTTTTTTATTGACCTATGGAGATGGTGTGAGCGATATTGATATTGCAAAAACGGTAGCCTTTCATCAAAAACATGGTAAAGCGCTTACAATGTCTGCAATTCAGCCAGAAGCACGGTTTGGTAATCTTGCGATTGATGAGACGATGAATATTCGAAGTTTTATAGAAAAACCAAAAACAGAAGCAGGTTGGATTAATGGAGGCTTTTTTGTATGTGAGCCCAAGGTTTTTGATTATATTAGCGATGATGAGAATTGTATTTTTGAACAAGCTCCCTTGCAAAATTTAGCCAAAGATGGCGAGATGTTTGCCTATAAACACGAAGGCTTTTGGCAACCGATGGACACGCTTCGCGATAACCAAAAACTCAATAAACTCTGGAAAGAAAATAAAGCACCATGGAAAGTCTGGTAATGCAACATCTTTTTGGAGGTATCTACAAAGATAAAACGGTCTTAGTCACAGGACATTCTGGCTTTAAAGGCTCGTGGCTTGTGTATTGGCTAAAACAGATGGGTGCTAAAGTGGTGGGGTATTCTTTGGAAGCTCCCACACATCCCAATCATTTGGCACTGCTTGATCTAGACATTACGTCGATCATTGGCGATATTTGTGACTTAGAGAAGCTCAATGAGACTTTTGCAACGCATCAACCAGATATTGTTTTTCATTTAGCAGCCCAAGCGTTGGTGAGACCCTCCTATGCCAATCCCATCGAAACCTATGAAACCAATGTCATGGGTACCCTTAAAGTTTTTGAAGCGTGTCGTAAACATCAGGTTAAAGCCATTGTAAATATCACGAGTGATAAAGCCTATGAAAATAAAGAGTGGGTGTGGGGCTACAGAGAAAATGACCCCATGGGTGGATATGATCCTTACAGCGCATCAAAAGGCTGTGCAGATTTACTTGCAAGTTCATATCGAAATTCCTATTTTAATCCCCATGACTATCAAAAATCGCACCAAACGCTTTTAGCGACGTGTCGGGCAGGCAATGTCATCGGCGGAGGAGACTGGGCTCACGATCGATTGATGACGGATATTATGGTATCTGTGAGTCAAGGCAAAAAAGTAAGTATCCGCAACCCAAAAGCTACCAGACCATGGCAACATGTTCTTGAACCACTCAGTGGCTATTTACAGATAGGACAAAAACTGCTTGAAGAAAAAGTGGAGTTTGGCGAAGCATGGAACTTTGGGCCAAGCGATGAGGGAAGCATTTGCGTCGAAGAGGTTGTTTTGCATGTAAAACAGTATTGGGATAAAATTGACTATGAGATCAATCAAACTCCAAACCAACTTCATGAAGCAAATCTTTTAAAATTAGATTGTTCAAAAGCCCATATAAAGCTTCACTGGAAAGATGTATGGGATAGTGAAAAGACCTTTGAAAAGACGGTGAAATGGTATAAAGCCTTTTATGAAAACAATAAAATTTTGAGCCAAGAAGATTTGGAAGATTATATTAAAGACGCTACATGTAAAAAAATTGAGTGGACAATTGAATGAAAGCATCTGATTATATCGTGCAATTTCTGGCTGATCAAGGCATTGAGAAAGCGTTTGGGTATATTGGTGGAGCGGTTGCCCATTTGTATGACTCGTTTGATAAAAACGACTCTATTGAAATCGTCAATACCATTCATGAACAAGGTGCAGGGTTTGCCGCTGAGGGATACGCTCGTGTGAGTGGGAAAACAGGTGTAGCAACAGCGACAAGCGGTCCTGGTGCCACCAATCTGATCACACCTATTGGAAGTTGCTTTTTTGACTCGATCTCGACATTGTTTATCACAGGACAAGTGAATACGTATGAATACAAATACGATACCCCTGTAAGACAGATAGGGTTTCAAGAGACAGATATTGTCAGTATTGTTAAGCCTATTACGAAATATGCAGTTATGATTGATGATATTAGTAACTTACGCTATGAGCTTGAGAAGGCTTGTTTTTTAACACAGCATGCTAGAAAAGGCCCTGTTCTAATTGATATTCCAATGAATATTCAACGAACAGATTTTAATCCAACGGAGCAAAAATCTTTTTTTGAGAGCGATGAATATCAAACGATGTGTATTCATGAAAACACTGTTGCATTTGAAAAAATTGTAGAGTTGTTAACAGCATCTCAGCGTCCGATAGTCTTGATTGGTGGTGGAAGTCGCCTCTCAACCTTAGCTCCTGAAGTAATTCATCAGCTGTTGGGAAAATGCAATTTACCTGTTGTGTATTCTCTCATGGGAAAAGATGTTGTTAAGGATGATTATACATACAATTTTGGACTTATTGGCTCTTACGGAAATCGATATGGCAATTTAGCATTGGCCAATGCAGACTTGATTATTGTATTGGGTTCTCGCCTTGATACACGACAAACGGGGACTGATCTAAAAACGTTTGCCAGAGAAGCCAAAATCATACAAGTCGATATAGATGCCAATGAGTTAGGATCAAAAATCAAGGCAGATATTGCTTTGCAGTGTGATGTTGCTGATTTTATCAACACCTTATTGCACTATGATCTTAAGCTTGATGTTAATCCATGGCTTGAGAAACTTGTAACGTATAAACAAAAATATTCCTCAACGATGGGTATGGATGGCAAAGCAAAAATACCAAATCAGATCATTCAATGCATATCTCAATCTTCTTCTGATCATGACATCATGTGTGTCGATGTTGGACAACATCAGATGTGGGTTGCCCAGTCCTTTGATACCAAAAAAGATCAACGTGTTCTTTTCTCTGGTGGCATGGGTGCTATGGGCTTTGCTTTACCTATCGCTATTGGAGCAACGATTGGTACGGGTAAACGTGCTCTTGTAATTGTGGGTGATGGCGGGTTTCAGATGAATATTCAAGAACTAGAAATCATCAAAAGACGAAATTTGCCCATTAAAATCTTTATTATGAATAATGCAAACCTTGGTATGGTCAGACAATTTCAAGAGATTTATTTTGAGAAGCGATACATTGGTACACAAAAAGATTACAGTGTTCCCAATTTCACAAGTATTGCACATGCGTATGGCTTAAAAAGTAGTACCGTCTCGACTATGGAAGAAATTTCTCAAAAGATTCATGAAACACTCTTAAGCGATGAGGCAGAAATTGTCAATATTTGTTTACAAGAACAGATGACGACGGTTGAACCTAAACTTATTGTGAATAAACCGATTGAAGATATGTACCCTTTTTTAGAAAGAGATGAGTTTAACGCCCAAATGATTATTAAACCATTGGAACACTAATCTATGAATATTTTCATTACTGGCTCTAGCGGTTTTATTGGTTCTCATCTAAAAGAGTATCTTCTAAGCCATCATCATGATACACTCTTTACACCATCCAGTAAAGAACTTGATCTTAGTGATGAAAAAGCAGTCGATAAGTATATTGTGGAAAATAAGATCGATATCATTGTTCACACGGCTAATCGTGGAGGTGGACGCGATACGGCTGATATGAAAAATGTGACAGAGTATAATCTCCGTATTTTTTTCAACCTTGCCAAACATGAAAAAGATGTTAAAAAAATCATCTCTTTTGGAAGTGGTGCGGAGTATGGTAAGCATAAACCCATTATAAACGCAAAAGAAGATGATTCTTTAAAAGCGTTGCCTTTAGATGAATACGGATTTTACAAGTCCATTACATCGCGCTATATTGAAAGAGCTCAAAATATCGTTCAATTACGGATTTTTGGAGCATACGGCGAGCATGAAAATTATCGGTATAAGTTTATATCAAACGCCATTGTGAAAAACTTGTTGCATTTGCCTATAGCCATCAATAAAAATGTCTACTTTGACTATATTTACAGTGATGATTTGGTTAAAATAATCGACTTTTTTATTTATAACGATACGAAAGAGAAAATTTATAACGTCACAACAGGCACAAAAGTAGATTTGATAACATTGGCAAATTTAGTCAATAAAGTCAGTGATTTCAAATCAGAAATAAGCGTTATCAATGAAGGGCTCAATCATGAATACACTTCAAATAATGAGCGACTTTTAAAAGAACTTGGCAATTTTCAGTTCACGTCACATCAAAGTGCAATCGCTAAGATGAGGCATTGTTTTCAAGAAAATTTCGATACATTAGATATACAAACCATTAAACAAGATCCGTATCTTAAAACAATAGATACAATGTGGAAAGGCAAATAATGACAAAAGAACAACAGCTGAAACAAGAGATTTTAGATAAAACAAAAGAGTATTATGAACTCGTTCATAAAAAAAATCAAACTAAACCGTTTGTAGCAGGGCAAAGCCGTGTGAATTATGCAGGGCGTGTCTTTGATGAAAAAGAGATGGTCAATCTGGTCGATAGCTCGCTTGATTTTTGGTTAACGTATGGCGATTACTCTAAAAAATTTGAAAAAGAGTTAGCAGCATTTTTACATGTAAGATGGGCATTCTTGGTTAACAGTGGCAGTTCGGCCAATTTATTGGCGTTTTATGCCCTAACGTCACCTCTTTTAAAAGAGCGACAAGTTAAACGAGGGGATGAAGTCATCACCGTAGCCGCTGGTTTTCCAACAACGGTAGCGCCTATTGTTCAATACGGTGCTGTGCCCGTATTTGTCGATATGGAACTCACACACTTTAATATTGATGCTACACAGTTAGAAAAAGCACTCAGTCCCAAAACAAAAGCGGTGATGATTGCACATACGTTAGGAAATCCTTTTAACATTAAAGCCGTCAAAGCTTTTTGCGATAAACACAATCTATGGCTTATTGAAGATAACTGTGATGCCCTTGGCTCAACGTATGAGGGTAAACCCACAGGAACATGGGGTGACATTGGAACGAGTAGCTTTTACCCTCCGCATCACATGACTATGGGTGAGGGCGGTGCTACGTATACGAACAATCCACTTCTTAAAAAGATTATGCTCTCTATGCGTGATTGGGGAAGAGACTGTTGGTGTGAAAGTGGAGTCGATAATACCTGCGGATGTCGTTTTACCCAACAGTTTGGAAGCCTTCCTAAAGGATATGACCATAAGTACGTCTACAGCCATTTTGGATTTAACCTCAAAGTATCTGATATGCAAGCTGCTGTTGGATGTGCACAACTGGAAAAATTTCCAAGCTTCGTGGAAAAACGAAAAGAGAATTTTAAAAAGCTTTACAATGGACTTAAAGATGTTCACGAATTAACGTTGGTGGAGACACAACCTCTGAGTGATCCTAGTTGGTTTGGTTTTATGATGACCCTGACAAAAGAAGCAAAATTCACAAGAAATGACCTTGTTGAATACTTGGAAAACAACAACATCCAAACACGCAATCTCTTTGCAGGCAATATGCTACGACACCCACTGTTTGAGCCTCTTACGCAAGGCGCAGACTATAGAGTTGTAGGAACATTACCCAATACCGATAAGATCATGAACGATAGCTTTTGGATTGGTTTATATCCTGGTATGGGTGATGATGCTATAGCGTATATGATTCACAAAATAAAAGAGTTCGTGTGCTTAAAAAACAAATAATAATGTTTATTTTCACAGGAATAATCAATACTATTTTTGGTTATGCAATGTATGCTCTTTTTATTTATTTAGGGTGTCAATATATTTTTGCAAGTGGATTGGCAACGGTCTTGGGTATATTATTTAATTTTAAAACGATCAGTAAATTTGTATTTAAGGCTAATGAAAATAGATTAATTTTTAAATTTTTTGGTGTTTATAGTCTTGTTTTTATCACAAATATAATATTGATAAAAGTCTTTAAAGATTTTGGATTTAATGAATATCTAGCTGGTTTAGTGGCTACTTTTCCATGTGCTATTATGTCTTTTATATTGAATAAATTTTATGTATTTAAAGAAGGATTGGGAAGATGAAATTAATTAGTGTTGTAACACCATGTTTTAATGAACAGGATAATGTAGAAGAATTGTATATGAGGGTCAAAAATACTATGAACCTCTTAGCTAATTATAAATATGAACATATCTTTATTGATAATGCATCAACTGATAATACTGTTAATGTATTAAAATCTATTGCAAGTAAAGATAAAAATATCAAAGTAATTGTGAATTCTCGTAATTTCGGGCATATGCGATCTCCTGTTTATGGTATGTTTCAAGCATCAGGGGATGCAATCATATCCATTGTATCCGATTTACAAGATCCTCCTGAAATGATTTTAGATTTTATCAAAGGATGGGAAACGGGGAATGATATTGTTTTAGCTATAAAACAATCAAGCGAAGAAAATAAATTGATGTTTAAAATAAGAAAATTATACTATAGCTTACTAAGTAAACTTTCAGAAGTCGAAGTCTTCAAAAATTATACTGGATTTGGGCTTTATGACAGAAAAGTTATAAATGCAGTTAAGGAATTAAAAGACACTTATCCATTTTTTAGGGGAATGATTGCAGAAGTTGGATTTAAAGTGCTTAAAATTAATTATAATCAGCCAGTAAGACTAAGAGGTATTACAAAAAACAACTTTTATACATTGTATGATATTGGTATCCTAGGTATTATTAATAATTCAAAAATACCATTACGAATGGCTATTTTTATGGGTGTATTTTTTGGCATGATAAGCTTGATAGTTGGATTTGGTTATTTTATTGCAAAATTATTATACTGGAACACCATGTCTCTTGGTGTTGCTCCTTTGATAATAATGAGTTCTTTAATGTTTTCTATAATGTTGTTTTTCATTGGTATTATTGGTGAATATATAGGTGCGATTTATACTCAAGTTCTAAATCGACCTCTTGTATTTGAAAAAGAGAGAATAAATTTTGATTCAAAAGGAGAAATGGAATAATGATGAATAAAATAACTTATTTTCTTAATCATAAATACCAAATTATAAGTGCTTTGATACTAACATTTTTATTTTATCGAACGACTATGCATGGATTACATGGTATTCCATTGTATGGAGATAACGCTGATGCAACTTATCCTTCTTTTCGAGCTGTTTTATATTATGTAAAAAACTTCTATTTCTATGGATATGATCAGTTTACACATGGAGGTGGCTCAGAATATTTTTTACGCCCTAATTTCCCTTCTTATAATATAATATTTATATTTGCTGGTATATTACATAGTGTTTTTTCAAGTATTGATCCTATGGATTTATATATGGGTTCTTTATTCTTATCAACATTTCTAGGATTTTATTTTGCACAATTATTAGGTCTTAAATTGTGGCTATCTAAAGAACTTGCTTTGGTATTTGCTACAATTTTTATTTTATTTCCTCTAACAATTTCTTATCTTGGTATTATGCATTTTTATATGATCTCTGTGTTATTACCAATGTTAATTTATTTGAATTTGCAGCTACTGTATTCATCGTCTTTTAAAAAAATATTATGTGCCATCACAATGAATGTAAGTTACTTATTTTTGGGCTATGTTCCTTTGCAGCTTGCAGGTTTTGCTATAAGTTTACTTTTTGTGTTAATGTATGCATATTCATATGATTTGTTGAAATATGAACAAATTAAAAGACTTGCTATTGTTTCTTTAGTAACTCTCATTGTAATATCCCCAACCTATTTTGCATATAAAGGGTTCAACCTTCTTGTTGACACAACATCAATAAGCTCAGTAAGTCAAGTTGCTTGGGTAGGTGCATATAATTTCTCTGACCTATTTGGTTTTACTTTAGGAAAAGCAGGGAGTGAAGGTGGTTTGGTTTCTTTCGGTCTGCTTCCGATATTGATTATAGTATATACATTTTTAAATAATATTTTTGGTAAAGAAAAAATTCTTTTAACAAAGTTTTCTAGACTATCACTAATTGTTTATGGTATTTATTTTTTAACATTGTTTGGACAACAATCTATCATGTCAGAGGTAATGTATTATTTAGTTCCAGTATTTGGTAAAATGCATTATTATGCTAGGTACATACTTCTTTTTCATATTTTTCTTGCTGTAGTTGTTGTATTTTCTGTCAAAGAAATTGTAACTAAAAATGATATATTTAATAAGCTATTTATAGGTTTACTAATATCGATTGTATTATTTATAGCTTTTTTTATCAAAATTGATCCAGGTTTAGCAGCTGTGAGATTTAATATTACAGAAATAAAATTAGGATTTCTAATTTTGGCAGTAGTTGTTTTTTATGGGTTTATTCAGTTTTCAAAAGAATCATCAAAGTACTATTTATTTGAATTTGCACTAATTTTTATATCATTGAACTTTATGTACACCAATGTCAATGCTTTAAATACAGCATATGATTCTCATAAAAAAATTATTTTTGAAAATGAACTTAATACCTTAATCGATTTTATGAAAAAGCCCAATAATCAATTAGTAAAGTATATAAATTTTGATAAAAATACACATCCTTACGTATCGCATAACCTACCTTGGGTTGTTGCAGATAATATTAAGCTTCTTTCTCCACATGGATATGAACTACACTTAGCACGTGATAGCGAGTATGCAAAAATGGTACCATATTATGGGACTCAAAATATATCTGCTGCACTAATATTTAACTTCAAACCTGATTATATTATTATTAGTAAAGATGAATTAGATAGTTTGAAATTTTTAATACCTTATATTGATTTTCAGCAAAAACTGCTTCTATCAAATGGTCAAACAGTTTTCGCTACCACCTTTAATAAAATGGCAGAGATGAAGACATTGAAAATGGTGCCAGATAAAAGAATAGTTGCAAATAGTATGCAACCTGTATATATTAAAGGCTTTTCAAATAAAAACTTAGATTCTAGTATAATATATCACCAATCACCCTTAAATTATATTTTTCCAGAAAATTATTTTGATGGTTGGTCAAAAAGTAAAACCTCAAATAATCTATTGAATAGTCAAAATGAACCAACGAATTTCTTTATTCACGAAGTTCCTCAATCTATTGATAATGGTCTAGTTATGAAAGCAGATGAAGTATTTTCATTGCCAGCTGAAGAAATATTTAAAGTTGATGGGTTTACAAATGAAAAAATTAATGGAAAATTTTTAGTCCATAACCATTTCCCATTAAATACACAGTTCCCAAAAAATATGTTCGATGGATGGACAATAAGTAGAACAGGTGTATTGTTTGATAGCAAGAACAATCAAACAAACTTTCATTTAGTTGATATTGATACTAAAATGAAAAAATATTATGATGGAATAATACAAATTTATGGACAAGGAGATATTTCAACTTTAAATATCATTCAATCTAAAATTGGACAGGTAGAATTAGATATTGAAGTATTCGATAATGTTGTTATAGAATATTTACCATGGATTGGACCTAGTTTAAGATTTGAAGTAGATGGTAAAGAAGTCATACCAGAAGTAGCTAATATGCATTCTATACTTAAGGTGAATAGTGGAAATCATCATATCAAAATAACTTATCGAAATATTATGTTATTTATTGGGTTGAATCTATTGCTTATGTTGTTTACTGTTAATGTGTTTGTTTTCCTAATCAATCCATTATTTCAAATATTACGTAAATACGCCAGGATTAAAAAATGACTTTTGCAGTAATTAGTGCATGGCCGGAAATAAAAAATGCAGAATATGAGATTATAGAAAGAATAAAAATATCTGCAAAAAATAATAATGCCGAGTGTATTGTTGTTGATAATGAGGGGTATATTATTGGAGAAAATGATCAGAGGGTTGGTACGTATTTAGAGGGAAATGAAGTAGAATTCGTTATAGCATTACATTTTATTTCAGAGAAGCTTTATAATTGCTACATGTATGGAGCTATGTGGAATCCGCCAAAATTTTTAGTCGATTGGGGATATGAACAAGAAAGTAATAAGTACTTTACTTATGATGATTACCTTATTTATGGATCTAGTAAAATCGATGGCCATTTAAAAAACCTTTTAGTGCAGACAGACAAAGATATTTCAGAATGCTTACATTTTATGACAAGTGTTCCGGGAATCCCCTTTACACCAAAGTTAACTGATGATGCACGACTTTTTTATTCTGGTATCAATTGGGAGAGAATTTCGAACTCAAAAGGTCGACATCATGATCTGTTTAAAGCATTAGATAATGAAAATTTGACTCGCATTTATGGACCTGAAAAGTTTCTTGATTCAATACCTTGGGATGGATATCAAACATATGCGGGTTCATTGCCTTTTGATGGTCTATCCGCAATGAAGGCTATTAATGAATGTGGTATTTCTTTAGTGCTTACCTCTGATATACATAGAGAAGCTGAAGCTGTTAGTAGCAGATTGTTTGAAAGCTGTGCAGCTGGTGCGGTGTTGATTTGTGATGATAATCCTTATATTGTAAGAGAATTTGGGGATAGTGTACTTTATATTAATTATGACAAAACAGATTATACAAAAAATGTTGAACAAATTAAAAATCATTTAGAATGGATAAAAAACAATCAATCAGAAGCACTTGAGTTAGCTAGAAGATCTCAGAAAATTTATACTGAAAAATTTCATTTGGATACAGTCCTTGCAAATATTATAGAAAAACACCCCGTACGAAAAGCTCAAGTTATAGAACAAAACTGTGATACAAAAACTGGTATCTCTGTAATTTTAAGAATTTTAACTATTAATGAACAACAGTTAAAATCTTTTATTCAATCAATTAATAATCAATATAATGTAACTAGTATTGATTTGCTAGTTGTTTGTGATAAAACAGAAGAACAAACTATAGCAAATATTTTTTCTAAAAACCTTTCATCTTGCGTTAAAGTGAAAATTCTTGCAATGCAAATACTTGATGGAAATCAAAGAGTTATTACAACTGGATCGATGCTTGTATACGGACTAGAACATGCAAAATTTGATTATATTGCA
>SAAR01000442.1 GCA_009916335.1 Erysipelotrichia bacterium
AGCAACAATTGCCTTCCGTTCCTCTAACGGTATAAATGTTTCCTTACCCTTCCATTTACCACTGGAATGAACACCAACGATCAAATAATCACATTGTTTTTTGGCTCTCCTGAGCAGATTCAAATGACCAATATGGAAAAGGTCAAATGTACCGGATAGATATCCTATGACCACTCTATTAGTATTATCAAGCCTTCCACTCGTCTTTTTATATTCTAAACTATGCAGGCCATATCCATGAGGATCATCATGATACCACTGAAGGACTTTTTTAAAAGTTTCTTCATAATTGGGAATATATCGAGTTTCTCTGGCAAAAAGTCGATTAACGATTTCTTCTGCAAGAGGAGCAGTCAAAGATAAATCATTTTTCCCACCATAAAACCTGGATCCCTTAAATGAAGCCGGACTCACGTCGAGAATCCTATTATCACTATGATAAGATTCCAATTCTATATTAACGGACTCTACAAATCTCACTACCGCAGCCTTTGCTGCAGCATAAACAGAAGCAGATGGCGATACCATCCATCCGCTAATGCTTCCCATAACTCCAGCATAAAAAGTTTTATCATGCAATATGCGATCATAAAAGATACGGAAAATTTTTAAAGTACTCACCGCATCTACCGTAAGCATTTTATCAATTTCTGCTGTATGGTGGTATTGGAAATCTGCGATTCGACCAACCCCCGCAGTGACCATAAGCAGCTCAACGTCCTTATCAACAGCCAGACTATACAATAAATCTTCATTAAGTTCCAACAAGTCACAGTAATTATGATGACATCTATTGGGATCCAAAATCGTTTCATCCGGTCCGGTACGATCACAAATTTCTACATAATATCCTAAATCTATCAACTTACTGCTGATAGCAAGCCCTATTCCATTACTGCCACCAATGACTACGGCCTTTTTCTGTACGTTTTCCACTTAAATATTTCTCCATTACTTGCCAAAATCTCTAAATCACTTTGATTAAAATGTAAACTTCCGAATTATTTATACCGGTGCCAGTTTATTGATTCGAAAGCACTTGACTATCCTGCATTTTACAAATCTCTCATTAATGCTGAACCTCTATCTATCCTATTATCAGAAAAATTAAGAATTTTAAAAATGCCATTGCAAATGTTTTCACATGACTTTTCATTTTCATATGTCATAAATTTTTTCATTCTCCGGATTCTTAAGTCATGAGTTTTGAGGGGATTTATCATATTCTGAATTATCAATTGCGACAGCTTTTCTAGATTCATCGCAATGTCACCACACACAACATCTTCCTTTTTATAATATAATCCTCTGTCTTTGCCTTTATAAAAGTCGTAATCATATAAGAAATGAACAATTGGCCTATCTAAAATAAGATAGTCGAAAAAACAGCTTGAGTAATCAGTAATTAATAAATCAGATGCTGCCAGAAGCACTTGTGGATTAATATCATCTAATTCTATAATCCTGTCGCTTTCAGTTGAAATATTAGTATTATTTTTTCTCTTTTGTGTAATAAAATGTGCTTTTTGCAAAATTACTATATTATTTTCATCCAACCACTTCATAAAATCATGATTATCCGCTAAAGCTTCGCATGAAAAAACTTCGGCTACCTTATCGCGGAAAGTAGGCATGTAAGTAATAATTCGGGTGTTATAAGACCATTTCTTTTTCGTCTTATGACATAAAAGATCAATAGTCTTTTTCTTCGCTTTTAATAGTTCCTGCGTAGAATAAAACATTGCATTTCTCGGATATCCTGCTCTTATGATGTTATTTTTACTTGCTCCAAAAGCAGAAATGCATACTTTTGCATATTCCTCTGATGTTGCCAAATAATAGTCTGCATTAAATGCAAAATCAGTTAATTGAGTATAAAACCTATAAAATACATTATTGTACTTTGAGCCATCATGTCCGATGCGCTTCCACATGACCCCATGCCATAAATTTACTTTAATAGCTCCATCAAAATAATCATACCCCTCTTCAGAGAAATCCCCCAATCCCTGATTCATAAACACTACTCCGGCAACTCGATAAACTGATAGGGCCTCTTTTGTCCCAAATTTTATAATGTCTGCTCGAGAGTCTAAATTGGGATAATGTTGGCCGGATTTAGAAGCCCAGTACACCTTAATATCAGGGAAATTTTTGACAACATAATTTGCTAATGCCAAAGAGTTATCATAGCACCTTTCTCCAAACCATTCGCCAAATACCCAAATAACAGGATTCCTATTCTGAGACTTATAGTTATTTTTGACTCGAATCCCCTCCATTAGATGAAGTATTTTATTCATAAACATAAGCCTCCCATTATTTCTTTACTTTCACTGCAAATCAAAATCAGGTGTTTATCCGGCAGGTTTAATGTAGGCAATTGCTCTTTTCGGCTGAAGAAAACAATAATGGTATCGGCTTTTTGTGCCTGAATCTTACTCTCAAAAATCTGTGAATTATTATCTGTACTATGTGTCTTATACATCAGACCTCCCTTACTAAAATACATATAATTCAAATATTGTTTTTCGTCAATACTCTTTTTAAATATTTTTCAAAAATCCCTGTATCGAATAGACAAGCCTGTTTTTGAC
>SAAR01000443.1 GCA_009916335.1 Erysipelotrichia bacterium
ATATACCCTAATTTTTACACTAATTTCATCCCAACTACAGAAAAACAAAATGAATTCGACATATCAACGTATATTTAAACTAATCTTCTTGATACAATCATTGTAAATGCTAAATTAAATCGGATAATGAATGGAAACGTTGGAGGTGCAAACCCGAATTCTAAATATTATAAAGAAAATTAAAAACAATTGCTAACAATTCTCCCAAAATTGTGAAGGGAACAGCAGACAAAATTTTGAGATTTAATAAACAAAATTTATTATCAAAATAATGTTTTTAAATCCAATATAGGATTTAATTTAGTTTTAGCTAATTATTCTTATGCATAAACGGTAAATGCGACTGACTGAAATTATAAAACAAAAATTAATAGGCTTATCAAACTAACCTTGGCTTATTCCCATAACCCGCCGGATTTTCGTCTTTCCAATCGTCCCACTTTCTTTTTTCCAACTATTTTACTTCATCAAAATCTTCATCCATCTCAATATCTCCTTAACCATTAAATTCAGCTTTGAATTAGGAATTCAAATCAACCTCTTCTTCCTAAACATGTCCTGGCTAAAATGAATCAGTCCGAACCACTTCGTACTTTCTTTGTTCGTCATGATTAACAAAATCGATGTTACTGAAGTCGTTTAGATTTTATGAAGTTTTTTGATTACCTTTAGCTTCTTCTAATTTTAACAGCTCTACTGTATCCAAAGGGACAAACTTTTTTTGTTTTGCAATTGTTTCTACATCTTTTGAATTCAAAGAAATTACCTTAGGTTTTCCGTGACTTACATTGTGTTATGCGATAGCTAATTCAGCTTCTAATGGGTTGTTTATTTCGAATTCTAACATTTATATTTCCTCTTCAACATACTTAATTTCTCTAATTGCCTAATATTTTACATATACCAATAAATCCATATAAACCTCATCCAATATGTCTTACCCTTTGATCTGAAGTAATTGCAGCGCTTGGTCGGCCTTTTATTTTTGCTTACTTTCTTTTATTAACAAGTTTCTTTTGAATTCTCGATCATTCAATTCGTTGGAGTAAAATTTGACTTCATCAATATCGTAAAACGAATATGTGATTAATATGTCAATAAGTGTTGACAAATGTAAATGAGATAGGTTCAAGACTTGAAGTCTTTTTTATCTGTCTGTCACGTGTTCAATTAATAATACTGATAAATAAAATCTTCTAAAAGAAATATTATTGACTCTTGATTTAAATCAGCTTTGGTTTCATTGTTAGAAAATATCGCTGTTTATTCTCCAATTTTTATGATAGCTTTAAACTATGAAATAAATTATGGAAGTAAATTACTATTAGTAATGTTAGTAACAAAATTAGTTTGAAAAAATTTCCAAATAAATTGTAAGTATGGAAATCAAATAATAAGATTAATGTCAAGGCAGATAAATGTCTAAACACGTAAACAAAATTTGTATTTCAATAATTTAGGTTTTGATACAATTTCACTATCCCGCCCTCTATGCTTTTTATCTCTTATTTATCTCTGAAAAAATACTGAAAACACTATTGTGCGAAATTTTAATCTCGTTATCAGTGCCGCAAAATGTACGCGCATTGGATAGTGTGGGCGATAAATATCGAAGGATTTTCGTTGTAATGAACAACTGACTTCATTTATGATAATAATTTTTAATTTTTTGATATAAAATATTACAAAATCAGTACCCCACCTCTTTCTTTTGTTCTGAATGGGAAAGGATAAGAAGCACATCAACTTAGTTGTTATCGGTCACGTCGATAACGGTAAATCCACTTTGACTGGTCACTTGATCTATAAGTGCGGTGGTATTGACCAACGTACTCTCGAAGAATATGAAAAGAAGGCCAACGAAATCGGTAAGGGATCCTTCAAGTATGCCTGGGTTCTCGATCAACTCAAGGACGAGCGTGAGCGTGGTATCACAATCAACATCGCCCTCTGGAAGTTCGAAACCAAGAAGTTCATCGTCACCATCATCGATGCCCCAGGTCACAGAGACTTCATCAAGAACATGATCACTGGTACCTCCCAGGCCGACGTCGCCATCCTCGTCGTTGCCGCCGGTAAGGGTGAATTCGAAGCTGGTATCTCCAACGAAGGCCAGACTCGTGAGCACGCCACTCTCGCCAACACTCTCGGTATAAAGACCATGATCCTCGCCATCAACAAGATGGACGACCCACAGGTCAACTACAGCCAAGCCCGTTATGAAGAAATCAAGGGTGAAATGCAAAAGACCCTCAAGGCCATCGGCTTCAAGCACTGGGAAGAGTTCAACTACATCCCAACCTCCGGTTGGATCGGTGATAACATCATGGAAAAGTCTACCAAGATGCCATGGTACACTGGTGTTTGCTTACTCGATGCCATCGATTCCCTCAAGGCACCAAAGCGCCCATCTGACAAGCCACTCCGTCTCCCAATCCAGGACGTCTACAAGATCAACGGTGTCGGTACCGTCCCAGCTGGTCGTGTCGAATCTGGTACCCTCGTCCCAGGTATGAACGTCGTCTTCGCCCCAACCACCCAGACCGCCGAAGTCAAGTCCGTCGAAATGCACCACGAACAGCTCGTTAAGGC
>SAAR01000067.1 GCA_009916335.1 Erysipelotrichia bacterium
TACACCTATCCATGGAACTTGGCGGCACCACCACATTTAAAGATTTTGACGGCCGCGGCGCTTCCCGAGAATTTGGTGATAATTTGATGAGCATTACAGCAGGTCTATCAGTGACCCTTGGTAAGAATGGTTGGAAAAAGGTTGTGGATGCCAAACCTTATATGAAGCAGAATGATTGGTTTATGGCTTACTCGCATTCTATGGATGCTCGCCATAAACAGGATGCAAAGGCACTGGCAGAGATGCGAAAGATTCTGGAAATTGAAGGTCTGTTGGATTATTACAGTGGTAATGACGACAAACATAAACAAGCTCGCACTCATCCAAAGAACGACTACAATGGTCTAAATTCATTGATGGCACGAATTGGTAAAGGCAAGGACGCCTTATCAAAGTCTCATGGTGCTACTAACCACAAGAAACAGAACCTTGGTGATGGCAGTTCTACCAAGCCTTCCGATGGAGAGTTATGGAATGAATATCTACTTGCGATGAACAACAATCGAGCGTGTATCGGTTCGCCAATCTACTTCTTTTTCAAGATAGATACCAGTGAACTTACCGACCGCAGTCAGCTAATCAATCTGGATGAGATTGCTCGTGTTGCCAAGAAATACGACTTGCGTATTCGTATCACCGGCGCAGCTGACGATGCAACTGGAACGGAAACTCGTAACAATGAATTGAGTAGTATTCGTGCTCAGTACATTTACAAGCAGTTTGTTTCAAAAGGTCTAAATGCTGATTATATTGCTCAAGTATCCGTTGGCGGAATCAATGATTTCAAGCCAATTGAGGGTAATAGATTCACGAAAGTGGAACTATTCTTCGAGCCGAACAACTAAGGCATTGTTTTTTAATTAATCTTTTGTAACGGGAGCTTGTCTGTGAAGACAGGCTCTTGCTTTTTTATTATTTTCTGCTTAAAATGTATGCTTTATAACATAAAAAACTAATTATGCAAGTATTTTAGCATAATTATGAAGATAGTTGAAAAATGTTTAATGGGTTTGGCTAATTATCATTATCTTTGCGTCAAATTCAATTTTTTAATAAAATGGCAGAGATAAACAGATTAAAAATTGTACTTATTGAAAAGAAAAAAACTAGTAAGTGGTTAGCAGAAACTTTAGGTAAAGATCCAGCAACTGTTTCTAAATGGTGTACAAACACCTCTCAACCAAGCATTGAGACTTTTTTGGAGATTGCTAGACTCTTAAACGTTGATATTAAGGATTTATTGATTTTAACATCAATTTCAAATTCGACAACTCAACTTACAAATTTGAATGAGTAACTATGTTAACAGGCAATATTAATTGGAAAAGTATCCTTAAGGATATCTATTGTCCGACTATTGGATCCTTATGGGTTGCTCCAAATGGCATTTGGAATAATTCTTTCGCTCATAATAAAGCCTCAGAGGAATTTCATCCTTCTGTTGTTGGCAGAGTATATGATGATAATACTAAATGTTGGGTTATACCAGGTACATCGAAAGAATACAATAAAGGTTCAAGTGTGTTTCGTACAAAAATTGCCCCAGATGACCCAAACTGCCCATACTCCCATTTCCTTATCAAACTTAGAATGACTTATAATTCAAAAGATATTCTAAGCCTACAACGAGGTTGGAATGGAATAGATTCTCTGAGTGATACTCAGGTAGAAGAATTAAAATTACAGATTAAATTTAGCTTAGGAATCAATGTTTAAAGTGAAATTTTTATTGGAGCTAATTTCTGGTAAGTTGTCAGAAGAAGGATATGCTAATATTCTAGGCTCAATTGCTGCTATGGTTAGAAGTCATCATTGGAAAAAAACGATTATTGTTTCTTCTAACTCAGACGAGGAATGGAGTGATGAAGATATAAGAGAATTATCTCACATGTATTTCGAATGGATTATAGCTAATAATAAATTGAAATATATAAACAAAATATCGCATGATTACATTTCTTACTATTTTACTCAAATGTTGGTCTCATTTGTGGCAAATAAAATAAAAGAAGAACAGCAAAAGACTGGTATAAGTTTTCAGAAATGTTTGGAGCTAGTTAAAATTATATGTGAGGAAGAGTACGAACATAGTATTATTTCCAGGAAAAACTATGTCAAGGCATTAGATTGTTGCTCTGAAAAGATAATTGAAGAAGTTGATGACATTATTAAATACATGCCACATATACCTGTCAATGAAAGTACACGTCAATTTAAGCCTATTGTAAAGATGGCTATTGAAGATGTCTTGATGAGTGCAGACGGATACTTATCGATTGAAAATCTATGCAAGGCTATATTTAAACTATTTGATCAAAGTGCACTCTCCATCAATTCACCCGAAAATAGCACAATAGATCAAATTGCAGATGATTCGAAATATACTTTTGCTATTAATAAAATATTATCAGGTCTCAGTAAAAGCGATGCTATGATGTTCGTAGAGTATATTTTTCAAGACCATGGGCAGGTTTCTTTGGCTGAAATTGCTTATAAATATGGTTTGGCAAAAAGCTCTGTACATAAAAAAATAGAAAACTTTAAAAATAAAATATTCTCTGTATATATCCCTGAAAATGAAAATGATGGAGTGATGTTCCTCCAGAAACTTGCACAATCTTTGGACGAAATTGCTAAGTAGGAGTATTATTAGTATGAAACGAAACTTTAAAATATGAATACAATTAATGACTTCTTGGAAAAGCCAATTACCCAGGAATCGCAAATGATAAAATTGGATATGGACGGCCTAGGACAACTCAACACGTTGTTCTTAAACGGTAATGTTTCCATGCCCTCGTTTATGGGTGTTTCACCCAAAATAAAGAAAAATCAGATTTGGTCAGTAAAATTTGAATATCTTGATTATGAGGGTGAGCAAAAAAAATCAAAACATCCAATAATGGTGTTGCTAACAAGTGATTGTGAGGATTTGGATAATGAAACGCAATTCGTACGTGGATGTCCGATTTCGCCATTTACTGAGATGGCAGCTGATAATGAACAAAAATGTGATGATCCGTCAATTGTTGGTTTCCCTTTTATTGTAGAAACGTGGAATGAGCAACCTATGTTGACAGATATTTTAGAGAAATATGTTGCAGATTTTTATGCAGATGTTAGAGAAATACCTTGTAATTTAAATCAAGAGCAACAGAGATTTAGAGAGATTGAGATTTCAAATGCATTGTTTCTTAATAACTCTGTATCAGCATACATTAAAGAATTGGAAAGAAGCAATAATTTTTCGTTTTCCGTAGATGTTTCATTTGCTGATTACATTAGAACAAAACATATGCCACAGTTCAATCTTGAGAATCCAAATCTTGTCGAACTTCCTATTGGTGAAGAATATGCTACAGCTGCAAAAACAGGAAATTTATTAACAGATAATGATTGCATAGATTTTGAGACCGAAAATTTACCTTTTAGAATAGAAATAAGAAAAAAAAGAATTGGGTTTGTTATCACAATCATCCCAAAACTTGAAGTGTGTCTTAAAAGTGGTTCTGGAGAGGAAATTATAGGTTCGTCAAATACAGAAAGAGTTGTCTTCAACAACTTAAAGAAGGGCCTTTATACAATTGCAAGTCCCTTGTCAAATGAAATAATAACAGTTAGATTAAAATAAAAAACATGTCATATATTCCTTTAATAAAAAAAGTAAAATGGGTTGATTTGAGTGATGAACATCAAAGGCTCAGAGAAACAGTAGAAAAAGACCTAAAAAAAGCTTGCGTAGAGGATGGTAATATTCAACCTATCATGCTTCAGGGAGCTTTTGGAATAGGCAAATCTACTACACTTTATTATTTATTTCATTATGGGTGGGAGATTTTAAAAACGCCTACGTTTTATTTGCCTTTGGCTAAAATAGTAGACAAGGTTAAGGAAAAAGCGTTACAAGCAGAGTCCGGTAAGGTCGAGAATAACCAATTGAGTGTAATTATCGGCAATTTGATAAATGAACAAATCGAAATCCTAACTAATCAAAATTGGGACGAAATTTATGATATTGACTTCCCTGAGTTTAAAGGGAAAGACGATTCTTCAAAGCTCAGTTTGTCAGAATATCTTAAAGGATTTCAGCCTGTAAAATTAGATATAGATAAAGGTGATTCAGCATTTTCTTTCGATAATATAACTTTTTCAGAAAGTGTAATAAGAGAAGCAATGAGTAGCCATAGAACTCCATTACTTCTTGTAGATGAATTTGAGTCAAAATTCTACGAATTAAAACGATTTGTAGAATCATCTGGTGGTGGAATTTTAAGAGAATTGTTTGATCAAATTGTTCAATCTAAGCCTTTTATGTTGGTTATTGGAAATGGCCCAGCATCAGGTTATGAGGTTGCTAAAGAAAAAGGAACTGGTGGAAATAATGACAGTGAAACTGCTGCAAATAGACGACTTAAAACCATACCTATTCCTTTCCCAACAGTAGATTTGCTAAAACGAAAATTTATGAAAAACTGCTCAAATGGGTATGTGAATTTCATTTGGTGGATGTCTCGCTGTCGTCCTGGCCACATTCAAAAGTTATGGGATGCTATCGATTACAAGTCTTTTAAACTATATAATTCCTCTGATTTTATTACAAGGGATATATTTAACGAACCTATAGATGAAAGTGGAGAAGACGTAAAATATCTAAAAACAAATTTCTTTAATAGTCTTGATAGTTATATTTTTCCAATAGTTAATAAGCTATTGTTAGAATTTGAGCCTCAGATAATAAAATTAGAAGACAATTACAAAAATGCTTTAAAGGACTCTGAAAACGCTACTAACTTCTATTGTGGTGATGAACTTGTTAATGTTGAGAAGGAATTGTTACCTGCAACAAAAGATGACATTTGTCAATATCTCAACAAATGTAACTCAGAGGGTAAATATACTAGTGTAAACTACCTTAAAAATTTGAACAAATACTTTAGTTATATCCTTTTAGCTTGCGCTGATTCTAATGGCAATATGGTCTTTAATACATCTTGCAAGGATGAAGAAAGCGCCCTGTCAGATACATTCTTAATTCCTATGTTGGAGCTTACATATGATTTTATTAGTCAATATGAGGATGCTGATGATTATGTTGTAAAAGAAACAAAGGATTTTATTTTAGATTGTACAAAATATATTGAAAGATCTACAAAGAATGATAATATCCCAGAGAATTTTCCTTCGTTAAACGGAATGTTCTCAGGATTCAAAATTGGTAAACAAAAGGTAGGTTCTGATTGTTATATCCAATTTTCATTACGTGCGGTTAGAGAAATTATAGAACAGCCTATTGGTTCACCGTCACTTAAATACAAGGATATAAGTCTACAAGCAAAATTGTCAGAAGTCAATCTCCGTCAAGGTGTTCTTTTATCTAATTATGATAAGGACGATAGAGTTGTATTTATACCAATTCTTGAAGAATCAATGTTGGATGATTATATATTACGTCTAAAAGAATATATCAAAGGCGTAACTGAAGGACTTCACAAAAGTGGCGAAAAAACACTTAGATTTGTTTACTTTCAGCAAAATGATAAGATTGATGACTTAATTACTGATGTTACAAGAAATGGAGACGACGAAATAGCAGTTGCTAAATATAAAAAATTGACGTTTGAAGATTATAGTAATTATCAATTTAATTTTGGCGGGCAAATTTCTGACTTTATAGATTCTGTTGCTAAGATTGCTATTATCGGGTGTGCAAGTTGTGATTTATCTGATTATGCTGATGATGGTACCATTAGCATCAAATCTGTAATAGAAAAAATAAAAAGTAGAGAATGGACCAAACAAAAAGAGGTCATAAGAACAATTGAACACTATGAAAAATTAGTGTGCGAGGGGGATAATTCAGTACTTCGCAGAATCGAATCTGATTCGAAGAAGGAATATAATGAAGTATTGGAAAATACAATTTGTAATTGTGATGATTATGCTTATAATATTACCTGTGATTTTACAAAGGCTCTTGATGAAACTGTTACTGACGAATTAAGTAAATATATCGGATTATATTATATTTTGGAAAAGGCAAAAAGCAAAACAAATGTTAGCGAGACCTTGTTTCAAGTTATGAAAACTGTAGGCAGTCGGAATGCAGTTTTGTATCTTGCACCTAAAACTGACAATATAACAGAATCCTTGTATTTCAATCAGATATCAAGTATTATATCTAGTGAAGAAGCCAAAAATCTTATCCACAAATATGACAATAATGATAAATTAATTGAACGACTTACCAATTTTATGATAAGTATGAAAAATGATAATGTTGGTAATAGTTTAACTGATTTACTGAATTTTATTCAATCTAAACTAAAGGATCATTGGATTGAAAAATACAATGAAAAGATGTCATACTACGGTTTTCAATCAGGCGAAATTTTGATGAAATTATTATATTTAGATAATTGTGTAAAAGATATAGATTTAGGTGGAATTCGTATGGAACTTGCAGAAAGAATCAAGGAGAAGGAGCAAGAATTATTGTTAACGAGAACTAATGTGTCCTCTGCTATTACATCTATAACGGAAATGCTTTATAGTCAAAGATATAGGAAAGAAAATTCTGATAATATGCCTTTCCATGCCTATACCAAAGAATTGCAGCGTGTTTCGGCTCTACTTAGTCAATGCAAAAAAATCCTTGATGAAGAAAACTCGAGTACGGCTGTATTGATTATAATTTGGTCTATCGTGTGTAGAATCGCCAGTATATCTACTACTGCAACAATTCTTACCAATCAAATAGTAGGCATTCATACATCATTAAGCCAAAAAAAAATATATATCGAGGGCGAATACCAAACTCCAATAAATAATATTTACAAGGATCAACTTACTGCAAAGCTTATTGAATTTAATGAACAAGCAGTTAAGTATGAAGGTAATTTTTGCTGGTATCAATTTGCTAGACAGCTTACGCCTACGGTTGAAGCTTCAACGATATTTGACTCCAATCTAGTCCCAACACTAGAAAATACTTTAAAGCCTGAGGATGTTAAAAAATTTAATGATTATCTACAAGTTATGGTAAATACCCCTGGCTCGAAATATAAGAAGAAAATGGATGAAGTGTTAGATATCTGCAAAAAATGTCAGGCAGAGTCTGACCAATACAAAAAGTTGTTGGGATATATTAATAATCTGCTAAATTTTGATGAGCAATGAATATCGAAAAAATAGAAAAGAAATACTATAAAGCTATTGAGTTAATAAATGGAGAGAAGTATGCCTCAACTCTAAAAGCTGAATTAACTAAACCAGAGTGGAAGGAAAAAGTAAATGAAATTATCGATAGAGTAGATTCTATAGGTTCAAAAGGTGATTTCGAAAAATATAGCAAGCAATTAGTTAATCTTTTCGAGGAGGTTTATGAAAAAATTACAGCTCCAGGATTAGATGCATTTATTGCGTGGGTGGATGCTCATACAAAAAACCAAGAGAATGTTAAAAAGCTACGTTCTTTTATTAAACAAAACTATGAGACATATTCTACATCCATTGATGGCATTATTTCTACTATTGAGAGTCTTCCACAAGAAGATGAGAAACATTTATTTGACAGTTTACTAAATGAATTTAATAGAAAAATAAAAAAAGAAGTTACTTCATTTATCAATGATGCTGATAAATTCGAGAATAATATTGATGGTTTCCTCTCAACATTAAAATCTGAATATTCAGGGATGGCGATGATTTCTGAATTAGAATACACTTCAATTGAACAATTATATACTGAAGAACAACGGAAGTATCAGAATAGATCTTTCTATGAAGATATAATAAAAAAAGCCATTTCATGTGGGCAAAGTCTTGGTCAATTGGACGATGCAGAAAAAGATATAGCTTTAAATGCTCGTGCTTTGAAAAGAATAAAATCAATTAAAAAATGCGTTTCTATTTTAATTCAGACCGGAATGTCGGAATGTAAGGATAATTCATTGCAGAATCTTTTTTTACGATTCGACAAAGAAATGCTTTCAGTAAATGGAGATATCGCACAAACTCTGTCAAATTACTTCGAAAAGACTTGGGAGCCTTTGGAAAATAAGTATAAAATTATTCAAGATTTTTATTCTAAAGATGCACTTAGTTTCAATGAATCGGATTGGAACGGTTTTGAAAAAGAAGCTGATATAACAGCACTTTTCAATGACTATAATTCAGTGCGAAAAGGAAACATCCTGTCCTTAATACCTGCGATGAAACTCGAAGATGTGTCTTCTAAAATCAATACATGCTATAAAAAAATAACTGATTTAGCTGAAAAAGAAAATAAAACTGGCGAAATTGTAAGAGAATATTTTCAAGAATTTGTTACAATATATAATAACAAAAAACAAATGCTGGACAAAATCATTAAAAAGCATGCTAATTTAAAAAATGAGTATGACGAAATTTTTGAACAAGGTAAATCTATGACGACTTTGACAAATGGTATTGTGGCAATAAAAGCAGACAACTCTTTTTTAAGAGAATTAGGAGAAGGAACAATTTATGATATGATCGAAGATATGAAAAAAATAAAGGGACTTTTTTTGGAAATTCTAAAACAGTCACAAATGGAGGAGCAAATAAATTGGCTTAATAATTTGAATTCCACAAATATAAGCGAAAATGATTTTAAGGCAGATTTTCTTCAAACGTTAATTAAAGAAGGTCTGATAACTTTGTCTTTTAAGAAAGAATTCTAATGGAATATTCAAATATTGATATTATTCAAGCTTTGGACAGATTGAGAATAAATAATCTCTATGTTCATAACGAAGAACTGCAAGGAGTTTCCTTCAAAAGCGCTAAACTACAAAAGAGAAAAGTATATTTGGTGGAAACATTGGCAGTAGTCAATGCACTTGTAGAAAGAGGTACCATGATGTTGTTTGGCGGACATGGAGGTGGCAAGACAACTCTTTCGAAATATTTAGGTCAAATTTTCTGTCAACTTTCAAAAGAGAAAATAGAAGATTGTATTTTAAGAGGTCACCCACAACTTACTGAGGAGAAAATTCTTGGTAGTTTAGACTTTGCCCAAATGCTGGGCAAAAAGGAACTTGTTAATGGCAAAATAAATGTTGTTTGGAACGAATTTGTTACATCAAAATGGAAAATCATTGACGAAATAAATAGATTATCTCCATATGCTCAGAATATATTACTTTCGCTTCTAGCAGAGGGAAGTGTAAAATATCATGATCAGAGTAAAATTGTACCTCCATTTACTTTATTTGCAACATTAAATCCTAAAGACAATGCTAATACAGAATTATCATTACCATTTAGAGATAGGTTTGCTCTTGCTCTTCCTATTACAATGCCAGATTATGATAGTTTTAGTACAATCGGAAAAAGAGATAAGAGCTCTAGAAATGATAATTTAGAGAACTACCTTAGTGACTTTGAATTAGATGATATTCAGAATCAGATAAAAACAATTCCTTATTCAGATGAAGCTGAATTATTTATAAACTACATTATTGCATCATATAGATTGTGTGAACGTACTTCAAAGGAATCAAATGATACGTTATCTGTTGACAAGAATCTTTGTGAAAATTGTCATATGAATGCACCTCAAAAAGTTTGCTGTAAGATTAAGCAATCGTTAAGTGTTCGCGTTAAAGAAGATTTATTTCGATATGGCAAAGCTTTGGCCTGGTTTCTTGGTGATAATCAGGTTGCAGTAACTCATGTTCAAACATTAGCTCCTTATATGATTTGGCACAGATCAGTTCTTAGCAAAAAATTTTTAGCAACACTTACAGAGCGATGGAAAGATACAACTGAAACAAAACGCACTTCTAGTTATATAACTAACATAGACCTTGATGGAACACGAGAGATTATCAATGCAATCAAGAAAGAGTTTGAGGGTGTAAAGCATCTGCTTATTAAGTTTGAAGATGTTAAAACGGGGAAACTATCCAAAGATGAATTTATGGAATTTATTGATGAGACCAAAAATACATCATATAATTCATTAATAATAACTGTGGAAATTCTGCCTATTTTGTCAAATAAATACCTCCCTGTATATGAGAAAATTATTGAATATAATCAGTCTATCAATGAATGTGAAAGTAGAGAAAATCTAAAATCATTAAAGGACGAAATCGTATTTAGATATGAGATTCCTAATAGACAATTTTTATCGGAGAAAATTGATAAGAAAATTCGCAGTTTATCAAGCAAACAGACTGACTTTATACTTAGGAAGGAATCCATAATCAGCAATCTAGAATTATATTCAGCTATAAGGAGAGCATCACCAGATCTTGATTTGAGTAATTCTGATTTGGAAAAAGCTCGAGAATTTAGTCTAAAAGATATAACGAAAGATGAATGTAGTCTGAGCGTTAAGTATGTACGTAATAACTACCGATTCCGTTACATTGGAGATGAAAAAGACTCATTATTTAAGTATTTAAAAGAAAACAATGTCGAATGAGATTGATATATATAGGCATTTGGCTCAGGATGCCATAGAATATGTTTTCAGATGCGAGTTTCATAATTCGCTAGGAATTCCTTTGCCAAAAGTGGAAATGTTGTTGGCTGATGACGATAATTATATTACAGGACAATACTATATTACTATTGATAAATCTTGGCAGATTCATTTAAAATTTGGTTTACTTCCAACTAGCTATAAAAGCTTTCAAGACGAAGTAAAAGTTCTTACTAGGCATGAAATAGGGCATTATATGTGTTGCCCGTATGATGTTATTACTCATTTTAGAATGCTTAAATGCATTCGAAATGTATATTATCAAGAATTCTCAAATCTTAATCTAGATATAGGTAGGATTTGTGGCTCTATATCTAACCAAGTGGCGGATATTATTGTTGATACGAGAAACTTTTATTTACATCCAAACGATACTTTAAGAAGTGAAATCAATTGGATAAAAAAGGGGGCAGAAATTTCTAAATGTCCTAGACATAGTAAATTAATGTTCTTAACAAAAGAATCCATATGGAAAAAAAGTCTCGAAATTAATGAGACTAATCATGAGTTGTTGTCAATTACAGATAAATTAGCTTGTTTCTTTTTACAAAACGGTATTGACAATAAGAGTACATTCTTAAAAAAAACAGAAGAATATACACGTGTCTTCTTTAGATTACTTATTGAAGACAAAAAAGAAGATTCAAAGCCTGATAATACAAATAGCGAAAGACAAAATCAGTCTGACTCTAGCGGTTCTTCTACAAATAACCAATCTCAAAGTGTTGCTTCTGACGAGGGGCAAGTGGGTAGCAATGGTTCTTCAAACGAATATTCTAATCAAGAGCAAGAAAGTACGGCGAATAATGGAAAGCCTAAAGACGGTGATTCGAGTGGAAGCGCTTTTGTTTTTGCTGATACAGATAAGATTAAAGAAGCACTTGAAATATTAGCAAGCGAAACATCATTGGATGAGTTCGTAGATTTACTTAATATGGCAGGAGTTGGAAATTTAAGTTCAAGAGAAAAGAAACGTTTATGGTTTGAGGTTCAAACAGCAGATGTTATTCCAATTGAGGAATTTGAAAATAATGGTAATAAAGAGTCATATTCTTATCCAACTCAGTGGAAATTAGGAGATGCAATTGAAGATATTGATTTGGTGTTGACAATGACTAATTCTCCAATTATTATCCCAGGTATTACAACAAAAAAGTGGAACCATACTACTAATGACGTTGTAGGTGTAGAAAAGCGACAACGAGATTTACTACTTATAGTTGACACGTCAGGAAGTATGGGAAATGTTTCTGATTCAAAATCTAACATGCATGAAGCAATAAAAGCCTCATTTGGTATCATATCATATTTTGAGGAAATAAAAGGAAATGTCGCTCTTATTGGATTTAGTGACAAGATTTCTACAAATATAGGTTGGACTAATGATTATAATTTGGTTAGAGATTCGATTTTACTAAATGGTAGTGGTGGAACAAATTTTCCGATTTCTAAAATAGAGACAATTCTTGATGAATCTAAAAATTCATTAGTTACTGTTTTAATTACAGATGGTGACATTGGAAACTTGCCACAAACAATAACATATTTTCGCCAATATTTGTATGATGACAATAAACTATATATATTGATTCTTGGAAAAAGAAATTCTTTCAATAGCTATAAGCAACTAAAAGAAATTGGTGCTAATATTTATCAGGCAACAACAGCAAAGGATTTTTGTGAAGCAATAATTAATGATTTTCATTACTAATACATATTTTGTTTTGCTTAAATATAGTTTCCTAGGTAAGAAGCTATATAATAAGTAAAGAACTCAAATTATTCACACTCCCTCCCAACAGATAAATATATATGATTACTCAAGCCCTTTTGGGGCTTGAGTATCTTGTTTTTTCAATCAAATATTTATCTACCTCTTCGAAAATGATGCTCCTCCTCTACATCTTCCTGATTGTCCTGTTGCTTGCCAGACTCATAGTCTTCCAATTCACGGAACCCACCTCGCATGAAACTGTAGGCAGAATCTCGGTCATGAGGCATTTCACGGGACGTGAAAACCTCTTTCTGAGTATCAGGGTCATATAGGTGCATGAAGAACTTATCAAGGGTTTCACCTTTGGTTGTATCTGCTGGTTGGCGAGATACCAAATAGTAGCTTGAACCTTGTATGTCTGAGTTGTCAAGTTTCAGGCATTCCTTACCCTGATAACTCTCAAATCCGTCCATTCTAAATCCGTTGTCACGTCGAGCAGCCCAATAGATATCTGTCATGAACGTGTCTAAGACTTCTCTGGTAGTCGCAGGTTTATCGTTATTCAATGATTGAGGTTGTTCGGCAACATAATAATCAGGTTCGGTTTCAATCTCAGCCTGATAAACAAGCATTTCGGTAAGTTTTTCATTCACGCCTTCAAGATTGCTGTCTAAGCTAAAATCGTGATCATAGGGAAATGAATGCATCACATTAAGACCTGTATTGGTAACTGAACCTACATCGAGAGTGTCTTTTTCCTTGTCGTATTGGATATAAAGCACGTTGCCATTAGGCATTTCAATGACCGGCATTCGGTCACGAGTCATCTTCTCAAATTCCTCGGCCACCATATTACAAGCTACAGCCTTTACGTCAGAGGATGTATCTCGGTCGATTCCATAACGAGTGATATTATCCCTTACTTCCTGTTCAGATACCTTTCTCAGAATATTATAGGTGCCACCAACTGTTGCATTATAGACATAGATAATCCGGAGCATATGCACCCAGTCCAGAAGGAAAAGGAAAGTCAAATAGGATCAAAAAGATTTGATTTAAACAGCCATTCCGGCAGATATGCACCCATTTTTAGAGAAAAATAGGGAATT
>SAAR01000444.1 GCA_009916335.1 Erysipelotrichia bacterium
TATATTATATATTATATTATATCATATAATAGGTAAATGATTGATTATTAGGCAATATAAAAATATTACAATTGTTAAATTATGTAAATGATTTCCAAAGGAAAGTTAATTTGTACCGTTAATTATTTCATTTCACCGTTATATATTGCATTATTTCTCTTTGATATTTGGTTTTCAGAATGCAGTAAGTAACGGTATATTTTATCATTTTACGTTATTTATTGCATTTTTTGTTGTAATATAATATAACCATTAACATTATTAACATTTTGTTTTTGTGCAATAAATAACGCTTTTGCTCAATTATACCGTGAATAATTGTATTCCATACCGTGAATAATTGTATTTGGCTACATAGACAAGATGCAAATATTAACGCAAAAGGGCAATAAAGCGCATTATTTCACCGTGAAAAATTGCACCAATTAAAAATATTTAACCAATTATTAACGGTACAATAAAAAATAACATCTATATTTGCATAGAATTAATAAATTAATAAATAAATAGAATGGAGAAGACCACTTATGAGCCCCAAGATGGGGATTACGGCGCATTTAGCAGTATTGCAAACGCCCAGTATGTATTGGCGAAGTATTTTAGGGCTATGTCAGATGCTGATGGTTTCGTCAGCTTGTCTTTGTCTGACCACCTAGGCAGCAGCATCTATATACCTAAAGAAATAGGCTCTCGCTACATGTATAATAAGGCAGGTGAGGTTAAAAGCCTTCGGACTGGTAAAGTACTAAAGCTTCATCATAACGAGTTTAAGGCGTCGCATGAGGGAGTTGTTTACGAACTGTATATGCCTAAAAACAGCATTCTTGCTTCACGTGTTGAGCCTTCGGGGGAGATGGATGATATTATATTCCGGACGATAAAAGAGGCTTGTGACCACTTTAAATGCAATTATCGTACCGTCAAGGCTTGTTTGGATAGATCGGGCGAAAAAGAGTTTAAGGGATATTACTTTGAATATGGTTGGCCGGAACCTTATGTTATTGGCGTTAAAAGTCGTCCCATTGCGTAAATATGGAAATGTTTAAAGTTATAATATATTGGACGAAGAAAAGTACTCCTGATATAATCCGTAAGACTAAATATAAATACGGTATCACCGGCGTGTTGACCGTCAACCATACGATGGAATGTGAAGTATCCAGCGATGTCCTTTGTGCGCTACAAGAGGCTCAAGAGTTGGGGTATATACAAATACGAAAGATAGAAAAGATAGACCAGTTTAGAAGCGTACTTGAAGGCTACAACATTTTGCGTACTGGCAACAAGTCTTAACTAAGAAAGGGAGTGGAATGCAAAGCTTATTTATATATTTGCTTGTGTGTGTGGCTGGTGGCATGTGCACATACTTATGAATTGAATTATTAATTTAAAATAGAAAAATATGAAATACATGGGTAGTAAGCGTAGGATTGCCAAAGATATTCTACCAATAATTTAAAAAAACAGAATTCCTGAACAATTTTATATTGAACCATTTTGCGGTGGTTGTAATACGATTGAACTTGTAGAAGGTAATAGGATAGCTAATGACTATAATGCGTATGTTGCTGAAATGTGGAACGCACTTGTAAATAGAAACTGGCAACCTCCTACCGAAATAACGGAGGAACAATACAATGATATAAAGGCAAACAAAGATAAATATCCAAAAGAACTTGTTGGTTTTACCGGAATAGCTGTAACTTTTGGTTCAACTTGGTTTGGAACTTATGCAAGAAATAAGCGAGGAACGAATTATGCAATGGAGGGTAGGAAAAATTTAATGAAACAAGTTGAACGATTACAAGGAACTATATTTACATCAAGTTCTTATTGCGATATTGCTTTACCTGAAAACTCAATCATTTATTGCGACCCACCTTATGAGGGTGTTGCAGGATATAAAGATAAGTTCAATCATATTGTTTTTTGGCAATGGTGTAGAGAAAAGACAAAAGAAGGGCATTCTGTTTTTGTTTCAGAATACAATGCTCCGAATGACTTTGAGTGTATTTGGCAATCCGAATTAAAAACGAATATGAACGCTAAATATGAAACGAAGCCTATTGAAAAACTATTCAAAACTAGATAAAAAGTAAATAATATGAAAGCAGAAGAATTAATCAAAAACAACGCACTTCAAAATAGGGTAGTGCCTGAAGAGATTGCAATTACTGCCGTTAACATGGCACGCAAAGAAGAGTTAGAACGTGCGTTTAAAGCACTAGAGTTTATTTTGGACGAATGGGTTCTTGGTGGCGATGCAGAATGCTTTTTGGATGAATTTAAAGAGAATTTAAACCATGGAAGAACTCTTTAATATACCTGCAAAAAGCATAGCGACAATCTGTGTAGGGAATGCAAGCATATTGCAAACCTTAATCCGCATAGTGACAGATATTGGTATTGCACTATTCAGAGATGCGGAAGGACACCGTATGGTCTAAAAGCAGTTAAGAGAATGAGTAAATCATGTGATAACGATGAAAGCAATAAGTGTAAAGCAGCCGTGGGCATATTTGTTGTGCGCCGGTATTAAGCCAATTGATAACCGCACTTGTATATTGCCGGAGAAGTA
>SAAR01000445.1 GCA_009916335.1 Erysipelotrichia bacterium
CTACTGAACTAGCAATACTTTTGCTCCACTTTATAATGAAAATCATACAAATTCATGAGTCGACATCTCACGTGAGAATCTATTCAAGGAGTGTTGCTATAAAAGAGATATTAATGAATGTAGTTAAAATCGAGAAGAATGTACTCATCGAGGGTTATATCTTATTTCGACTCGTTAAAGAAGAGTAAAAAACCACGAATTTAATTAATGGAGAAATTTTTCTCTTTCTTAAAGTTTAACATCATCATCTTTCTTCACTAGCACAAATAATTCCTGAATCGAAGAATACTCGAGCACAGTTTGAAGATCCTGAAAAAATATTGGAATATTCGTACCGATTGATGTTTTTAATTGAGTAATCTCAGAATTAAAGTTCTTAGCATTACATATCGCTCTTTCTATAATTTGATGATAATTCAGAAAGGAATTCTGTTCTTTACGATATGTTCTATCATAGCTTTTTTTGAAATCATACTATGGCTTATTGTAACCGGTACGGTATTAGCCGGCTTTCAAAATGATATTATTAAATGCGTCGTATTCGCCACTGCTTTTGCTATCGGTAATTACGTTGGTTCTTGGATGGAGGACAAACTGGCCTTTGGGCTATGTTCCATACAAGTGATAGTACCAGAGAGTAGAAAAAGCCATGAACTGGTAACGATACTGAGAGAAAATAATTTTGCCGTTACAACGATTCAATGTGAGGGAAAAGATGGAGAGCGGGAATTACTGATTCTTCATATTAAACGCAAACGTACCTTAGAGGCTGTGAATCTGATTAAATGTAATTTAGAAAATGCTGTAATAGTTGTAAATGATTCTAAAGTTATTCGCGGCGGGTTTATTAAGAAATAAAGATCTGCTTTTTTCTATTCAAAAAACAAAACATATCGAATTGACAGAAAGGTGAATATGATGAAAGTTATTGGCGTTAACGGAAGCCCCAGAAAAAGCGGAAATACGGTTGGGCTACTTCAAAATACACTGAACGGGGCACAATCAAAGGGTGCGCAAACAGAACTGGTAAATCTGTATGATCTGGATTATAAAGGTTGTACTGCATGCTTTGCCTGTAAAAAAAAGAACAGCCAATGTAATGGGATTTGCGTCATGAAGGATGATTTAACGGATGTCTTAAAGAGATTATTAAAATGCGACTATATTCTGTTAGGTTCACCCATATTTTTTGGGAATGTAACGGGAGAGATGAAGTCTTTTCTTGAACGGCTTTTGTTTCCCAATCATTCTTACAATTTAGGGCCGCCGTCTGTCTTTGGCGGAAAGATTGCATCTGGGTTCATCTATACAATGAACGTTACAGAAGAACAGGCAAAACTGATGAACTACGAAGCTATTTTTCAGAAAAATAAAAAACTAATGCGGATATTTCATGGCGATTCAGAGGTATTGGTTTCCTATGATACCTATCAGTTCGATGATTATTCCAAATATGATGCATCTAAATATGATTTGGCGCGTAAGACCAAAATGAAATTGGAACAGTTTCCGGCTGACTGTCAAAGAGCCTTTGAAATGGGAGTTAGACTGGCAAGCATATAGACGGATGATTGATTGGTATAAATATTTATAACAATGTAACACTAACACAGAGGTGATTAGGATGGCACAAAATAAAAAGCAAAATATAAATAAAACATTTAAGAAAATATCTATTATTCAAGAAAAATTAAAAAATGAAACCAATTCTATCGAAGGGCAAAATTTAAATCTAAACCAAAGCCACAATTCAAAAAAAGTATCTTTAGGGCCAAATACGGAAAGATAAGATGATTATTTTAACAACAAATAATAAATTAAACCATACAAAATTCGTGAAGTAAAAATAAAATACAAAAAAGTCCTGCCTCTCAGATTTCTCCGGGAAGCAGGCTTTATAAATAAGCAGCAATAAAAAATCCACACCCAAACGGGTGTGGATTTTTATATAGTTTAGTCCAAGAGGTAACTTGATACTAGATCTACAAATTTAATTAAGAATTCTTCATCTTAACGTTTTCAATCAAATTAGCTACTTCTTCGCAGTTATCACAGCATTTTTCCATATAGTCGTATATGTGATCCCAGGCCACTATTTCTTTGAAATCGTCGCATGTGAGATACAAATCTCTGATTGCTTCTGTAAAGAGCTTATCTCCAACCTCTTCAAGACGATTGATTTCAATAATCAGTTCATGCAAAGTACGGGACTTTCTGAAGTTTTGAAATTCTTCCAACGCCTGTTTTTGTGAATTGCAGCATTTTACAATAATTTCGGTAAATTTTAAGGCGTGTTCACGGGGCTTTTTAACATTGCACATATACATACGAACCAAGACATCTTCGATTGTATCGGTTACATTATCTATTTGTTCGATAATGGCCATGATATCTTCACGTTCAATATGGGTGATAAATTCCTTCGCAAGCTTTTCGACGATTGCGTGTCTGGCTTCGTCTCCGCTTTGTTCAATATAATGCATTTTTTTAATTTTTTCTTGCATGTCATCTGCATTAAAATGATCCATTATTTCATTCAGAAGATTTGCAGCCTGACAGGAATAACC
>SAAR01000446.1 GCA_009916335.1 Erysipelotrichia bacterium
GTTTTACTTATAGGATACTGTATTGATATACTTAATGTTGATTATACAGAATTTGATATATGCGAAAAAATAGCGAGAAATGCTGGTTCAATAGAAGATGTGTGGAATACCACTGATGATTTTGGTGGTAGGTGGCTAATACTCTATCAGAATACAAATGGATGTTATTTAATTCCTGACTGTTGTGCATTTAGGCAATCCTTTTATTGCAAGGATGACATTATGACAATTGCATCAAGTCCTAATCTGTTGGGTTTGACGAATGAATTGAAAAGATCTTCTGATATTGAAGAGTTTGAAAAAATAGAAATAAATAACGATTGTGAGTATTCTTACCCGTTTTTTTCTACACAATATGAAAACGTGTTTAGGGTTCTTCCTAATCATGTATTGTTAATGGATAATAATGAGATTCGACGTATGTGGCCGCAAAGGACATCTTATAGTGTCAATAGATACATAAGTAAAAGCGAAATCAAATCTGCGATTTCTAGAGAAACAAGAGTACTTGAGAAAAAATTTCCGACTATTGCTTTTTCTCTCACGGCTGGGTTAGATTCTCGTATTGCAATTAGTTCAATAGAAAATGACCTATCAAATGCACCTGATTGTGGCGTTTTTGCCTTTACTCATGCTCGCGATAATCAGGAAACAGAGGATGTTATTACCGCGAGAAAAATCTGTAATCAGCTGAATCTAACACACCGTAAAGTGGAGTATCAATTGGATACATCAATTTCTAACGAAGTTGAAGGAAAGCACTATTATTGGGATGCAATAGATTCCAGTATAGGGAAAGTGGTAAAAGCAGGCACTGTCGTGGTTAAAGGTTCAGCTGCCGAAATTGGTCGTTTCCCTTATGGAAGATATCCCAGGTGGTGTAAAGATATAGATATTATCAGAAAAAATGCTAGAGTTTTGAAGACGGATTATTCTAATAGAACTATAACAGAATGGTTTAACAATGCCGCTTCTGCAATACCAGAAAAGGGTGTATCTATATTTGAGTTAGCGTATTGGGAACATAGAATGGGTAGTTGGCAGGCTCAAGGGCAATACGAGAGTGATGATTACTATGAGACGTATACACCGTTTAATTGCAGAAGTATAATGCAAAGTATTTTGCTAGTTAATTGGAAAAAAAGAATACCGCCATATCATTTCTTTATGGAATTGATCAATAAAGAATTGAAGAATATTTCAGTTAATGGAGAAAAATTTTCTCTTATCGATACTATCAAGCAACTGGTAAGGTATAGACTACCGTTACTGAATTATATGGCGATGAAAAAAATGAGGTAATTAGATGGGAGAAATATATAGCGAAAATAAGTTGAGCAGATATGAACGCTTCCTTATTCATTTTTGCATTATTGACACATTATTCCTTACATATATTCCTGTGATAGCTTTATCGTTTTCTGTTCCATTTACTATTATATGGATGTTTAATTATATACGGTCAAGGGAATACGCACAGGATGTGGATCGAAAGAAATATAGGATATTTCTTATAATTGTTATTATCTCATGCATAATTGGCTTTTTGTTTGTTAATGAATCCGCAGTACAAGGGGCAAAAATTGCATTAGAGATGTTATTAACGACTTTTTTGTACTTTATTTTCAAGAAATATATAAAGTATGTACGAATAGATAAATATCTTTGTGCATTTATCTATTTGGGCGCAATCTTGGCGATATTTTACTTTGTAAATCGGTCAGGGTTTGTTGTTTTTAAAAATTTTGTTAATCCATTTGATGGGGACACTTTGAACTATTTAGGAGTATCTAGTACAAATTTTCGTTATAATTTTTTGTGGACAGATGCAAATAATCCTGCCTATATGTTTCCTACTGTTTTATTTATGCTCTTCCAGTTAACGGATTATTCTTTTGGAAAAAAAATATTTTTATATATATGCGTGTTGATAATCGTTGTTGCTACTATGAGCACTGGAGGGGCTATAGCTTTTGCAGTTGTGACTGTATTGTCAGTTGTTTTTGGGCATAAACAAAAGATTCAAATAAGACGTGTAAATGTGATAGCATTTTTCTTTTCTGCAGTGATGATATTTGCTATAATCGCTTTTCTGCCCAATATAATAGATTTTGCAAACACGAATGAAACTGTTATACAATCGTTTGAGAGGGTGCAAGATAATAGCGCAAGTGGAGATCAAAGAATTCAAATATGGAAAAAATTCATAAAGGAGAAACCTATTTATCGTTATGTTGTTTGCGGCGAAGGGCCGATGCACATTATCTACGGAAGAAATGCACAACCTCATAATGGTTTTTTGTATTTGATATATGCTTACGGATGGATAGGTGCATACTTATTTTTTAGCATTTTTATTATACCGAGAAGACGACTTATACAATCATGGTACTATTTTCCGATGATAATGGGGATTTTTGTCAATACAATGATGACAAATCCCAAAATATTAGGGCTGTTTTTTATTATAAAAATCTGTTCAGATAAAGATTTTTATATTGTTAAGAATGAGAACAAGGGAGAGTACTATAAATGAGTGAGATGCCACTGATATCCGTTATAATACC
>SAAR01000447.1 GCA_009916335.1 Erysipelotrichia bacterium
ACGTTTAGAAATAGCAGAGAAAGATTTGATTGATAGAACGCAGCGACTAGTCAATACAGAGAGCGAATTGATTGATCGAACACAAAGACTTGAGAGTACTCTTGTAGAATTAGAAAAATATAAAAATGCAAAAATTGTTATTAACGGTAAAATTATTTTATGATTGTTAACGCGCGTTTTTTAACACAATCATTAACAGGTGTTCAAAGGTATGCAATAGAAATTTCAAAATATCTAAAAAAGCTTTATCCAGATATCGTTTTTGTAGCACCCCATAATATTTTACATGTAGAAATAGCCAAAGAATTAGATGTAAAAATTATAGGCTTTGGAATAGGTTATTTTTGGGAACAGATTGAGCTTCCTCTATTTTTAATGACACAAGGTAGCCCTTTACTTTTTTGTCCTGCTAATATGGCACCTATTATTTATAAAAATAAAATTACTACCATTCATGATATTGCTTTTATTAAATTTTCAATGGCATTTCATTGGAAATTTAGATTAGTTTACAAGATGTTGATTCCACTAATCCTAAAGACGAGTAGGCATATAGTGACTATCAGTCAGTTTTCAAAAAGTGAACTTTTGAATTATTATGATATACCACCTAGTAAAATATCTGTTATTTACTTAGGTATTAGTAAAAACTTTAAACTATCAAATCTTGAAAAAGAAAACTATTTATTAGGAGTTGCATCATTAGACTCAAGAAAAAATTTTCAAGGTTTAATTAAAGCATTTTTGAAACTTGAACATCAATCTCTCAAATTGTACATTATAGGTGAACGAAATAATGTATTTAAATCTTTAAATATTATTGAACACCCTAACATTAAATTTATAGGTAGAGTTAGTGATAAAAAGCTTGTAAATTATTATTCTAAAGCAATAGCTTTTATTTATCCATCTTTTTATGAAGGCTTTGGTCTACCACCGTTAGAAGCAATGGCCTGTGGAACAGCCGTCATAGCTTCTAACACATCAAGTCTACCAGAAGTATGTGCTGATGCAGCTATTTACTGTAATCCATATAATATTGACGATATAAAAGAAAAGATAGAATTGGTTTTAAATGATGATAATCTACGGATAGAGCTTATTGATCGAGGTTTAGAGCACACAAAAAAATTCAGTTGGGAAGAGAGTGCTAAAAAACATTTAGAAGTATTTGAAAAAGTGTTAAACTCATGAAAGTTGCAATAGTACATGACTGGCTCACAGTTTATGCAGGTTCTGAAAAAGTCTTAGAGCAGTTGCTCAAGCTTTTCCCACAGGCGGATATTTTTACGATTGTTGATTTTTTGCCTAAAAAAGATAGATCCTTTCTAGAGGACCATAAAATCACGACCAGTTTTATACAAAATTTCCCTTTTGCTAAAATGAAATACAGAAGATATCTACCCTTTATGCCTTTAGCTGTAGAACAGTTTGATCTTTCTGCTTACGATCTTGTTATTTCTTCATCACATGCCGTAGCTAAAGGTGTCATAACAGGACCAGATCAAAAACATATCTGTTATATTCATTCACCAATGCGTTATGCTTGGGATTTGCAACATCAGTACCTAAAAGAAAGTATGCTAGACAAAGGGATCAAAGGATGGTTAGCTAAATACTTACTACATAAAATGCGCTTATGGGATATGCGAACAGCTAATGGCGTGGACCATTTTATCGCCAACTCAAATTATATTGCTAAAAGAGTATGGAAGGTTTATCGCAGAGAGTCTCTTGTGATTTACCCACCTGTAGATATTGATAGCTTTGAGTTATGTACTCAAAAAAAAGATTTTTATTTTACAGCTTCGCGCATGGTGCCTTATAAAAAGATAGATCTTATTGTTGAAGCATTTTCCAATATGCCAGATAAAAAGCTCATTGTTATCGGTGATGGACCAGATATGGAAAAAATTAAGGCTAAAGCTAGCTCCAATATTGTTTTGATGGGGTATCAAACTTTTGAGGTACTCCGTGATCATATGCAAAGAGCTCGTGCATTTGTCTTCGCAGCAGAAGAAGACTTTGGGATAGCCCCCGTTGAAGCACAAGCGTGTGGAACACCTGTTATTGCTTTTCGTAAAGGTGGTGCTATGGAGACTGTCATTGAGAATGTAACAGGGGTGTTTTTTGATGAGCAAACGATCGAAAGCCTAATGGGAGCTATTTGCCATTTTGAAACAGTATCTTTTGATAATTATAAAGTACGAGAAAATGCATTGAAGTTTTCAAATGAACGATTTTTGCAAGAGATGAAAGATTTCATCAATGCAAATTCTTAAATTATATTTTCAATATAAACTTCGATACAATAAACAACTATAAATGTTATTAAAAAGAGGTTATTTGCGTTTTTTTATTCTTAAATTTACAATTAGTTTAATCTATTTTATAGTTAATCTTTATTTAGCATTGACAATAGCAGATATCTTTTTTGATATAGAGCCATTAGATATCATGTCATCATATAGTTGGATGATACTTATTTATCTAGCATGTTATTTTTATCAACGGTTATTGACAACTAGAATTGTAACCGTCAATGCTGTTACTCTTTCATTAAAAGC
>SAAR01000448.1 GCA_009916335.1 Erysipelotrichia bacterium
GGATGTTTGAAATCATATGAGGGAACGCTTGTCAGACTATCAAGAAGAATATGGGGATTTATACAATTTGGAGGCTACACCGGCAGAATCCACCGCCTATCGTTTAGCTAAGCACGATGTAGAGCAGTATCCGGATATTATTACAGCTAGTGAGCATGGTAAGACTCCATATTATACTAATAGCTCTCATTTACCTGTTGGTTATACGGAGGATATTTTTGCGGCACTTGATATACAGGATGAATTGCAGACCTTGTATACTTCCGGTACTGTATTCCATGCTTTCTTAGGAGAGAAACTACCTACTTGGCAAGCTGCTGCAGCTTTAGTGAAGAAGATTGCCACTAATTATAAACTTCCTTACTATACATTATCTCCCACCTATTCCATTTGTAAAAATCATGGATATATAGCTGGAGAAGTATATACCTGTCCTGATTGTGGTGAAAAAACGGAAGTTTACAGTCGTATTACAGGCTACTATCGTCCTGTACAAAACTGGAATGATGGCAAGACGGAAGAATTCAAAGAAAGAAAGCTCTATGATGTGCAAAATTCTACCTGCAAGCATGATGTGGAACTTGCACCCCGTAAAGCAAGTGAAAGCTTGACCGGGGTAAATGATAATGAAATGCTGTTATTTACTACAGCTACCTGTCCTAATTGCAAACTTGCGAAGGGCTTTTTAGATGAGGCGCATATTCAGTATAAAGTTGTTAATGCTGAGGAAAATAAGGAACTCGCTAAAAAGTACGCTATTATGAGTGCACCTACTTTGGTAAAAGTAGCACAGGGGAAAGTAGAAAAATTTGCTAATGCCTCTAATATTCGCAAATTTGTGGAAAACAATTAATTACCATATTTAGCCTAATTACTAGCACTACCACAATATATTGTGGTAGTGCTTTTTTGCTCTTGTTTTAAAAACTCTTATTTTCTTTAGTTTGCTTGAGTATACGCTTATTTTTGCGAAAATAAGAAAAAAATGACGTTTTCCTCGCAAGTCCTCTTAACTCCTCAATTTTCCTCAATTTTCCTATTGCACTTTCTCTGAATCGTAGTATAATGAGTTACAGTAAAAAATAGTCAAACAGTCGTTAAGACCGAGACCAAGGAGGAGACACATGAGCAAACAAAGTTTTTTTCAACTAGGAGAAGAAGCTGTTAATAAGTTGGCTGAAAACTTCGAGACACCCCTATTGGTTCTATCTATAGAGCAAATCGAGAAAAATTATAAGTTTTTACAAAAATATTTACCCCAGGTTAAAATACATTATGCTATGAAAGCCAATCCTGATTTACGTATCTTAGAGCGTTTAGCAGAGCTTGGTTCTTGTTTTGATGTTGCCAGTGATGGTGAAATTCGTACTCTAAGTGAGCTGGGTATCGACGGAAGCCGCTTAATTTATGCCAATCCTATTAAAACAAATGCTGGTTTTAGAGCCTGCAGTGCCGCTAATGTAACACGCATGACCTTTGACAGCGAATCTGAAATTACGAAGATTGCTCAAGCTACTCCGGGCGCTACAGTGCTTTTGCGTTTGCGGATTGATAATGCTAAAGCTCATGTGGATTTGAATAAAAAATTTGGCGCACCTAGAGAAAAAGCTCTAGAGCTTTTAAAGGCAGCTCAAGCAGCAGGCCTAAATGCGGCAGGCATCGCTTTTCATGTAGGCAGTCAAACGGTGGTAGCAGACCCCTATTTAGAAGCTATGGATATAGTACGAGAAATTTTTGCTGAGGCTAAAACTCAGGATTTAGATTTACATATTTTGGATATTGGCGGCGGATTCCCTATTCCGGCACCGGGGGTTCATTTCAATTTGGCTACCATGCTTAAACAAATTAATGCCAGATTAGAAGAAGATTTTGCTCACTGTGAGATTTGGGCAGAGCCAGGACGTTATATGTGTGGTACAGCTATGAATCTGCTTACTAGTGTCATCGGTGTCAATGAAAGAAATGGACAAGTATGGTACTTTTTGGATGATGGCATTTATGGTTCCTTTTCCGGCGTTATTTTTGACCAATGGGATTTTAAATTAATTAGCTTTAAAAAAGATACAGAAAAAAACTATTTTGAGATACTTAAAAATAAGAACAAATCTCCTTATTCAATTGACATAACCTATGAAAATAAAGATCCTTTACAATTAGTTGAAAAAGCTATACTAAGAAAAGATGGATTCAATCATGTTTGGTGTGTGTTTGATCTAGATGATTTCCATAAGCATAATAAAATAGAACCAGCCTATAACTTAGCAAAGAAACAAGGAAACGTTTCAATTGCATGTTCAAATGAAGCGTTTGAAGTTTGGTTAATAAATCATTATGAAGAATTTTATGAAAATATCTCAAGAAATAAGTATAAAAAAAGAATTGAAAACATCTTAAATAATAAAATAATATATGATAAATGTAGCTATCAATTATTAGAAAAACATTTTATTGGTAATATATCAAATGCTATAGAAAATTCAAAAAAAGTCTGGCAAAAAAAGGCAATTGAGTATAAAAATAGCAATGGTGTAGATGCAAATATATGGGATTTATACACAGTTACTAC
>SAAR01000449.1 GCA_009916335.1 Erysipelotrichia bacterium
GAGCAACTGATGATGCAGATTATAGAAAACGACAAACGACTAGAAGCACTCCGAATATATGCTCAAGCAGCTTGATTTCTAAATCCGAAACTTGAGTAAGTTATCTTTGGAATGAAAAAGATAGTACTACTATAATTAAGATTCCATTAAAAGTGGAAAATGTTGGTGGGAAGTGTAAGATTGCGTATATTACTCCTGTTCAGAATGGAGTTCAATATGGAGATGAACTGCTATCTTATTGTGAGAATATGAAAGTATCTAAAATAGATGAGGCTTCGGAAAAATCATTTGTAGAAAGCTTTTATAAAGTTTATATTGCATCATATTGTCCTATGTGTAAAGATGTAAATGCGAAATTGTCAACTTTGCGTTTATCTAATTTGTCACATACAGCTTTGGAACAATTTTCCAAAGCAGAATTAGAAAATCAAAAGGATGGTTTTAATGGCTATGATCTTTTAATTAATAACTTTGATTTCGACTGTATGTGGTGTAAAAGTCTTAAATTTGCTCAGTTGGGAAATGATCATTTCCAAATCTCTTATCAGGTAGGAAGTGAAATTTATAAAATAATTGTTGCGATTAAAAAACAAAATAATAGATATTTTATTGATAAGATATCATTCCCCAGCGTGTCATAAATAGCCTTCTCTTTCAGGTAGGTACGCATCTCCTCGTTCACCTTTTGGCGTATCTCATCGTGTATAGGATCCGCCAGCAGGCGGATGTGCGTAAGCACCCCCAGCCACATAATATCTTGTTGGGCCGGCGAAGTGCCGTGGTCGATGATGGTGCTTAGGAATTTTGGTCATGCGTAAGTAGGGAAGGTAGGTGGTCGATCAGTTCGTTTTCTACATCTGCATTATAAGGTACGCGCACATGTGAGAAATGGAGTGGGGGTGCTTTTTCTGCTTTTAGTGCTTTTTTTCTCTCCTCATTTTCTTTATATCCAGTTATTTCGAGCTCTTTTTTGATTCCTATGCCCATTTTTTCGGCCAAGTAAAAAACGGTACCGAGGTGCACATCGCCCTTTCTGGTAGTCAGTGCGTTGGAATAGATTTCACGCAAGGCAAACATCTCCTTGTAGAAAGCATGACATCTGCTTCCGCGTATATAGAAATGGTTGGAATGTTTTTCCACAGTCTCTACGATATCTCGCAAGCATGAGTCGCAAACCGTGTGTGCACGCTCGACTCTATCTTTAGAGACCTGCTCTCCATGTGAGCAAACAGACGATCCAATGTACCAGATTGATGGAAATGCACGTTGACATTGTTATACCGGTTCTTGATACCTACAATCAAATCACCAATAACAGCTACATCGGGACTATAGTCAAGGAACTTTTTGTAGGTGCGTACAGCATCCCTGATGGTACAAAGAATCGTGCTTTTAAATTTACTGATTACAGTGTTGGAGCTGCAAGTCTTGCTACATCTTTCACGCACGAACCCTCACACACAGAAGTAAACAGTCATTAAAGAACGAATAATCTCGCCATACTTATAACTGCTAGATAAACATCTTTGACCGAGAGTTTTGTTGATGACGGGTTCCAACTCTTGAGAAATTTTCTCCATTATTGAAAATATGTCCCTCAATGGGGTGCTTTATTTGATTTTATTTGTATTTTTGCCATGTCGTCGATAGTCTTTATGAGACTTTTTGGTAACACTAAGATAAGTGAATTTATTGAGATGATAATTATTGAGTAACTTGCTTTTGATCAGGTGATTATGACTGATATTAATTAGATTCTTGCGGAATCAAGGATAAAAGAGAAACAGTAAGGACGGGCGTTTTTACCACTCGTTATCTTTTCATAAATTTTAGTATATGAGAAATAAAATTCATATTTTCTTAAATTTAAACTGTAAATTTGCAAACAATGAATGTAGTGCAAGATGAAAGACGCTTTAAAAAAACATATAACAGAGATTTTCACTTTGCTTCAAATTACAGAACCTTTTGAAGTATTTGAATGTGAAAGTGATGTGATGCCCGAGTGGACAAATCACACACGACTTACGCATGAATTTTTAATCTGTTGTGACTGTTTTTCTGAAAGTGAAAAATTACAAAAAATTCTATCGAAAAATATTTATCAACATGGAAGTTATATATACTGGTTCGATGGAGACAAAATTATAGAGGAACAACTAGAAGAAGAATCCCTTGAAATTTTAGATAATCTTACAGATACAGAAATTGACTACCTGAAAACAGAAACATGCTTACCACAATGGTTAGACAATTTTTTATTTAACCTCTTAAAAGCGGAATATGCTCCCGATTTTCAACGATTTGGATATAACCTTGATTTAAACGAAGAGGAAAACTTGAAATATCTTGGTACTTATTTTCCTCGTAGTTATGCTGAATCTTTTTGTATATTCGACAATATTTTCCAAAATAAGCAATATCAAAAAATCCTGTCACAAAAAGAATGTTTGAGTATCTTATCTATTGGCTGTGGTACAGGTGGTGACTTAATAGGGCTGATTACAGTTATTGAAAAATACTATCCGAAAATTTCAAAAATAGAGATATGGGCATTGGATGGAAA
>SAAR01000450.1 GCA_009916335.1 Erysipelotrichia bacterium
ATATCGGGCATCTTATTCCTCATTTCTTACTTTTTCAAAACCTCTTCCACCACACGAACATCTATATATTCATTATTATCTAATCTAATAATTCCTTTGCCATGATAATCACCAAAAACAATTTCATGCATAAAAGAATCCCAGTTATCAATAATGAATTGAATAAATTTTGCGTCATTACCTCTACGGTACATACGACCAACCCATTCATTAAGTAAGTTCGATTTAGGATATACACACTTAAAATAAATACCAGCTTCCGTCATTGCTTTTCTTACAATTTCATGACTGCTTACAAAAATAATATCAACCTTTCCGATATTATCTTTAATATGCTGAATATAATTATTTGGAAAATCGGGATTTCTTTCTTTTGTATTATTTCCATGCTCATCTTTAATCCAACTAAATTGACTACTATCACTATCAAGCATTGTGTATATATCCTGATAATGCTCAAAAGCATAAGTTTTTCCACAACAGGGAAAAGCACTTATTATTTCTGTTCTCATGTTAACCCTTATCCCTTTACAATAATTTCACCTTCATGAATTAAATATGCGAGTTCAGTGATTGGTTCAATCTTATGTACAACTTCTACACGCATCGACTCGTCATCCATAGGAATGATAATGCCCTGTTCTACTATAGATTCAAAATCACACATGTAGAACCTTTGGCTTCCATACCCATCTTCTTCTGCTTTTGCATATAGCTTATAGTTGTAGCCGTCAAAATCGTACGGTTCAAGGTGACATAAGGTAAGATGTTCAGTGTCAGCAGAGGAAGTGAAGGAGCAAAAGCCAAAGAAACTATGCACAGGCTTCATAGGAACAAAATACTTTTTAGTTGTGTCAATCATTGTTTTTGTCCTTTCTTATGATACTTTATTAATAAGTGTTCTGTAATGAAAGCACTGTATGTTGTAACCGCCAGCATCGATGGTTTTGACATGAGCATTACCCTTTGTGCCAATAATGATTCCGTTCAAATCGCTTTTTGCACCGACTTTAAGATTAGAAGCATCTGTTATCTGACCACAGATAGCATTTACTCTTTCGATAATAAAATCATATTTTCTTTTTGCTTCTTCTTCAAGGTCTTTGTTCAATATTTTTACTGCTTTATCATAGGAACCTCTGTTAATGTATTGAAGCGCAAATTCCCACTCACCTTCACGTACTTTAACTTCTGTTTTATCAGGTTTGCCCCAACGATTGGTAATATCTTTTGTCTCGTAGTAACCGTGTATTTTGTTACGCAGATTATTGTTTGCTGTTTTATATGCAACATATTCTTCTGACGTATCTGTAGAGTAGTAACCATTGACTTTTTTATATAACGCACGTACTACTTCTTTTTCGTCAAAATATGCTTTGATGACTTCTTCGTATAAAGCGTATACTCTCTTTTTCCATTTTTCAAGAAATTCAAGTAGACTATTTGTTCTGGCGTCTTCTACTGTATTGTATTCATTGTGTAAGAGCTTAACAATATCACTAATTTTATCGTCAAAGCCAAAATTTAAATTATGTTGCAAAACAAGGTCCCATGCTAATGCTAACATTCTGCAAACTATTTTTCGGAATGCTATTTCATTATTGCCTTGCTTTATTTCTTCTAAAATACCAGCTAACCAAAATAATTTGTAACTTGCTGATAAATTTCTTGCGTCTACTAATGTCTCAAAAATTCGAACATCTACGCTATGATCTCTTGGCAGCATATACATCTTATTACCTTCTTTCGAGTCATTTGAATCTTTTAAATAATGCATATGGGCTACTGATTTCTGTGCCTCTTTTTTCTTGTCAAAAATATCTATTAATTTATCCACTAACTTACACACATTTTCGTAATAACCTGATTGAGGTGATAATTTGTACTGCCAAGAATGACTATACTTCATATGCATAAAATCTTTCCCCTCAATAAGATCTATTCCTTCTACGCCTTCTTTGGTCAAACATATATTTTCGGTTGGACTAATGTATAAGAATTTATTGCCATCGTAATAAAGAAAATGCTCATTTGGACTATTCTTATTTTCATCTTTAATTAACCGGCTCAAATTTCTTTTTGCAACATACATATTAATTTCTTCTAATATTTTATTTGATTCAATAGTACTTAAACTAAACTGCATAAAATTTGATTTTGCCGGCTCAATATTCATTCTTTTTATATTTTTTATCCTATCGTCATAAGCATCCAATATAATGGCACCTCCTAAATAGCAAATAACATCTTGAGCAAATTTGAATATACAACAAAACACAAAGCGGCATAGCTGATCATCATTACATGATAGTTAGCTATGCCGCTTTGTATTGTTGCTTGCGTATTATGCTGATGCATCGGAACTCATCTCCACTTTAAAATATCTTCTAAAGAAGATACAAGAATAAAAACTTTATCGGACACATGCGTGTCCGCCAGTGTTTTATCTGATATTAATTCAGACATAATTTCTTATTGGAATACTCTTCCAAACGTAACTAAGCATAACCTTGATCCAAAGAGTAAAACAATACAATCCGCCTGCAAGATGCTTTCAGCATTG
>SAAR01000451.1 GCA_009916335.1 Erysipelotrichia bacterium
CTATATAAGCCTGCAATACGTTTTAAACGAATATCATCACTCATTCCCATTGCTGCTTTCGGTTGTCCACCACCACCTATGCAACCACCAGGACAACACATCACTTCAATAAAGTGATAGTCATTTAGCTTTTTCGTTTGCACAAATTTTCTTAGTGCATCTAAGGTATGAATAATCGCCACACGCAATTTTAAACCATCAATATTAACCATTCCCTCTTTTACATTTTCCATTCCTCGTGCTGCTTCAAACGTTAATAAGTCAGCGTTGGGTTGTTTTTTACACAACATATAGTAGGCAGTTCTTAACGCTGCTTCCATTACACCACCAGTATTTCCAAAAATAACCCCTGCTCCACTACCTCTAGGCATTAAAGAATCATAATCACTTGTTCCTACATTTTCTAAATCAAGATTGTTCGCTTTCATCCACAAAGCAAGCTCTCTAGTTGTGATAACATGATCCACATCATATTGTTTCTCTTTGCCTAAATGAACACTGGCTGAAACCATTTCATCACGCTTAATTTCTGCTTTTTTAGCAGTACAAGGTGTCAGTGCCACACTAACAATATCTTCACTTGCCAAGTTCTCATTTTGTGCAAAATAGGTTTTAATCGTAGGACCAAACATAGAAATAGGGCTTTTACTTGTGGAAATATTAGGTAGTAATTCTGGGTAATAAACTTCCGCAAAACGCACCCAACCAGGACAACAACTAGTAAACTGAGGTAATACCCCTTTATTACTAATGCGATGGATTAGTTCACTAGCTTCTTCCATAATTGTTAAATCCGCCGCAAAGGTTGTATCAAAAACAAAATCTGCACCTAATTTTCTTAACGCAGCGACCATTTCCTTTTCCTTAAAGCTGCCAGGCTCATAACCAAACTCTTCCCCTAATGCTACTCTAACAGAAGGAGAAGTCATAAAGACCACTTTTTTATTAGGATCAAGAATCGCACGATGCACATCCATAAACGCTTTTCTCTCACTAATAGATCCTGTTGGACAAACGTTGGCACATTGTCCACAATGAATACATATTGCTGTATCATTTGTCTTAAGTAAATCATAACGACCTAGTACACCGATTTCTTTTTTACAAACATCTCTACATTTACCACAACGAATACATAAACTTTCAACTCTTTGAATTGCCAGATTATCTGGTTCAATTGGAACTCTAATCTCCTCACTTAAATGTTTCATAAAAACTCCTTTATAATAACTAAGATTAATTCTTAATTATTATAACATACCAAATAAATATTACAATAGAATTAAGAATAATTCTTAATTTAAAGTTTATCCCTATAATATAACTCTATGAATAATGAGGTAACCTCGCATCATAATATCTTCATTTTGTTAGTTCCTCAATAAAAAACATCTATTTCTTTAAACTTATTAAAGTATCTTTTTGCCACTACTAAATCAATATTAAAAACTAAAAAACGATACATAATAACAAATTACATATCGTTTCTAATAAACTTTATCATTACTAATTCCTACTGTCTAAAAATTGTCCTTGACTTTAAAAGTAATGCACTTATAGCAAATGTTTTTTAAAGCATTTATATTCTTTCATATTTTCTATAATGTACTATGTATCTTTAACGATAACTTACTTATTGTATACTCGCATCGTAAATAGAAATAATTGACTTTTTCAACAAGCAATTAAATTCTTCATCACTTTGATCAACATGCAACCCTTCACTTAACGCCCTTGAAAAACTAGCAATCAAACCATGATTTTTCGCTAATTTTTCATTTGCTTGTTCTCGTGTATATCCTCCTGATAAAGCAACCACACGAAGAACATGGCTATCATTGATAATTTCTTCATAGAAATCTGCTATTTCAGGAATAGTCAATTTAAACATAATTTTAGTATTCGCATCTAATCGGCTTAGATGTTTCATTATTTCTTGTTTCAATAATTTTTCACAGGCAAGTTTATCAGTGGCAAAAATATCAATTTCAGGTTCTAAAATAGGAACAAATCCAGCTTTTGCAATCTTTAAAGCAACCATAAACTGCTGTTCCACTATTGCCATAATACCATCAGCATCACTTTCTTTAATCACTGAACGCATCTTTGTGCCAAAAATATGACGTTCTTTCGCTCTTAACAATAAATCATCTAAACGATCTAATGGTTTCATTAACTGTACACCATGATGCAATTTTTCAAGCCCTTGATCCACTTTTAAAATAGGTAAGATATGTTTTTGATTCCATAAATAATCAGCAGTATATTGCCCTTCAATTTGACGATCCATTGTCTGTTCAAATAAAATCGCCGCTAAAATATGTTCACTTGTAAATGCAGGACTTGTAATAATTCTAGTTCGCATCTTGTGTATTAAATCAAACATCTCATCTTCATTATGATATGCATCTTCACTAATTCCATACAATCGCAGTGCCTTTGGTGTACTGCCACCACTTTGATCAAGAGCCGCAATGAAACCTTTTCCATTTTGCATGCGTGCTAATTTGTCTTCCATACTTTTACCTCCTTATACCGTATGGTATCCTTCTACTTTCATT
>SAAR01000452.1 GCA_009916335.1 Erysipelotrichia bacterium
GTGTTGGATGCGTATTAATCTCTTTTATGGCTTGGGCACCATAGATACTAAGACCACCAATGAGTTCACAATACCCTTTGGCATCATCTAAGACATCCATCATCGCTCTAGCATCTGCAAGATTCATCGCTTCATCGTATGTGCGGTATTCAATCAGTGTTTGATTTTCTTTTTCTGCGACAACGGCATAACTGAGTGTTTCAGATCCTCGTTTCAAGGCAATGTACTCTTTTAATAAAGTTGCTTGTGGTAATGAAGTATTTGGCTGTGAGGTTGTGGCACAGCCACTAAATAAAGAGATTACAAGAATGCTTGATAAAAGGACATGTGTTTGTTTCATTAGAACATCCTACTTCCACTATCATGTTCAAAAAAGACTCTATCGAGGTATTTGTTGGTATTGAACTTTTTTCTTGATGAAATATTGCTTGTATCAGGAGCATGAAACATACATCCAACAAGCAACAGAAGAGGAAAAAACATCATCACATCACCCATAAGGATAGATTGTATTTTTTTGATAGCTGTCGCATAATCAATAAATCCCCAATAAGCTAGAAAAATAACAAGTGCTCCAAGTCCAATAAAAAAGACAACGATTAATATTTTTGCAATCAGTAAAAAAAGATAATCAACAATCATCGACAACATCTTAGACTCCTTTATAATCTACTATTTTTCAAACACAAGATAGGCTTCACCACCATGGGTATAAGAATTAATCAATCTCCACCCTTTAGCATAGAGTTCTTGGGTTGTCGCATCATCTTTATAATCACCCGAACAAGTCATTTTAATATCTGCAAAAGCAGCTAACTTCTTTCGACTAAACGAACAGGTGGTCACACTCTTGGTCACTTCTGCCGCATCTAAAAACCCTACTAAGATTAAAAACACTAAAACCATCTTTTTCATCATCAATCCTTGCTTATATTTATAGTTAAAGAATACCGAAAAAAGGCTTATTAAACACTTATAAGTGTTTGTTGTAAACCTCGTTAATCACTACTATTTCATCAACTTATAGGTGTTTAATAAAGGTGATTAATTTTGGAAAAAATGATTGAGCGTTTTATGGATCAGATTGTCGAAAATGTCAAAAATGAGAGAATAAAACGTGGGATTAGTCAATTAGCACTAGCGCAAATTCTTGGTCATAAATCACCCAATTATGTTGCAAAGATAGAAACCCGTAAGCATGATGTCAGTTATAATCTTGAGCACCTCTATAAAATCGCTCATGAGTTTGGATTAGAGGTGAGAGATTTGATACCTCAAATGAAGAAAGCTACAAAATAATATTTGTTGAGTATATTAAATTTTCTAAAACATTATGGTCTTTAACTCATAATCAGTCTTTCTGATTTTTCATCATACCTGTAGTGTATGATTTCACCACTAATAATAAGTTCTATTGCTTTTTCAATAATATCGAGCGACACCACAAACCACTCTCTTGGAGTATATCGTTTACTAGCATCTCCAAAAATATCAATATTTAGGCATACTTTGCCAAAAAATTTATGAATAAGTTGTTCAAATTTTTGCGTGTTCATGTTATAGGTCTCATAAACACTGACAATTTTAACGGGAGCCATCAAATATGTCGGCTCATTAACGGCATTTTTAATTCTTTCTGTAACTTCAGTTGTTGAATAACCCACTTTGTATAAGTTTTTGATAGATGCAATTTTGGTATCTGAACTTAAAGATTCCAAAATATAAATATAACCCGTTTTATTATCTTCTTCTGAAATTTGAGATAATTTATCTAGTACTCTATCATCTTGCAGACTTACGAAATATCCATCCTCATACAAACCCTTTCCAAAGGATCGCAAAAGCATATTTGACTCAGTTCCATTTTCAAAGATAATTCTTGTTCTGGAATCTAGCTTATTAAATTTATCTTTTTTGGGATCATCAATTTTTTCTAAATAAGCCAATACCCCTTTTAAAATAAAAAAACTACCTTCTTCAAAAAATTTTTCATTAAATTTAGATAATTTCCTTGTGCCCTTTTTTAGATCTTGGTGTACTTCTTTAAAAAGAGGCTCATATTTATCAAATTTTTTACATGGTTTTCTTTGTGCAACAAAATCTGTCTGCTCACGTTCTTTTGGAATATGCTTCAAAGTAAATATATCATTCTCATTTGTATCTCCAAGCAATCCAAACGCATCGTTATTTAAAATATCATCAATGGAATTAATCTCAATCTCTTGCAGGATATTCAATCGATCATACGGTTTAAGAGCCTTTATCTTTTCAGGGTTTTCACGTATGCCTTGCAATCTTGAATACAAAGTACGCTCCTGCATATTAGGCGATTTTTGAGGCTCATGTCCATTTTGTTCAACAAAAGCGCTAATCTCTTCAAAACTCGAAAGAAGCCTATCATCTTCATTTAAAGCTTTTGCTATGGCTTTTGGCTCATTTAAAAGCCCTAGTGGGTCATTGGCTAAAATATCATCTAATGAAAATTCAACCATTGGCTTTCTCACGTCGAAGTTTATTGAGGTAAATGAGTGCTTCCGCCAAGCATCAATACTGGTTTTT
>SAAR01000453.1 GCA_009916335.1 Erysipelotrichia bacterium
TATTTTAAAAGGGAGACGACAAGAAGAGAACAATTAGCTGAAATTCAAAATCTCTATGGCTATAGAAGTTTAAATGCAAAAATGCATGCATCCTATGTAGAGTTATTGTTACCGACAGCAAAAGCGACAGATAATGGTGCAATAGTAGCAAACAAATTAATTGAGTTACTTCGTCATGAGATGATAATAGTTCCAAACATTTCTGTTATTGAAAGGCTATGCTCTGAGGCAATTACCATTGCTACAAAATGGGTGTACGAGACACTTTTGGAGCAATGCTCAAAAATGCAACTTGATAAATTGCAAAAACTATTTACTTCAAAACCAAATACAAACATCAGTTATTTAGGGTGGTTGCAGATGAGAAATTTTGTGGCAAATCCAAAGTTTATACTTGAACATATTCAAAGATTACGGTTTATAAAAGAACTTGATCTACCAAAAAATATAGAGTTTTCTATCCACTCAAATAGGCTTATCAAACTTGCTAAAGAGGGTAAGAACTTATCTTCGTTTGATATAGCACGATTTGAAACAAAAAGGAAGAATGCCACAATTATTGCTATTGTTGTGGATATTAAAGGCTCAATCATCGATGATATTATTGAGCTTAATGATAAAATTCTTAGTATAATTTTCAATAAAGCAAAAAATAGCCATAAGAATGAATTTCAAGATTCGAGCAAAACTATCAATGAGAAATTAGGGCTTTATTATAAAATAGGACAAGCTCTTATCAAAGCAAAACAAACTAATCAAAACCCCTATGAAGCAATTGAAGAGTTTATATCATGGGAAGAGTTTGAAAAAAGTTTGGTTGAAACAAAAAGTTTATCAAAATCTGAGAACTTTGATTTTCTGTATAGATTAAGTCTCTATAATGGTTGGTTTAAAAAATATATCTATCATTTTTATGAAACAATCGATTTAAAAGCTTCCCCAAACACCCAAAATATTTTAGAAGCTATTAAAATTTTACAAACTCTTCATAAAAATAACCAAAGAAAAATGCCTTCTAATGCACCAACTGATTTTATCAAATCAAGATGGAACAGTGTAGTGTTTAAAAATGATGGGCAAATTGATAAGATTTTTTATGAATTTGCTGTTGCAAGTGAATTAAAAAATGCACTTCGTTCTGGTGATTTGTGGGTAAGTGGCTCAAAACAGTATAAAGATTTTGAGGAATATTTGATTGATCCTAAAACTTATAAAGAGTGTCTATCAAATGAGATTTTGCTAGGAGTGACAAGTTATGATTTTAAAGAATGGATTGCACAAAAAACAGATACTCTAACAACCCTTCTTACACAAGTTAATCAAGAAGCAAAAGAGAATAGACTTATCGATGCTATTATCAACGAAAAGGGGTTAAAAATATCTCCATTAACTGCTTCAGTTCCTGAAGAAGCACGTAATTTCATTCAAAAAGTATATGCAATGTTGCCTAAAATCAAAGTCACTGCACTCTTGCAAGAGGTTGATGAATGGATCTCTTTTAGTGATAGTTTTACACATTTAAAAACAAGAAACATAGCAGAAAATAAGCAACTGCTATTGAGTGTTATTTTAGCAGATGCAATCAATTTAGGGCTTTCTAAAATGGCTGAGGCAACACCTGATACCACATACTCAAAGTTGGCTTCTATTCAAGGGTGGCATATTAGACAAGAAACATATAAAGATGCACAAGCTCAATTGACAAATGCCATCCATGAGCAACCCATCACAAAATATTGGGGAGATGGAAGTAGCTCTTCATCTGATGGACAAAGATTTAAAACAGGTGGAATAAATCAATTAAGTGCAAATATCAATCCAAAATATGGAAATAACCCAGGGATGATTTACTATTCTCACACAAGTGACAAGTATGCTCCGTTTTCAATGCAACTCATCACTTCAAATGTAAGAGATTCCACTTATGTGCTTGATGGATTGCTTCATCATGAGGCAGATTTGAATATAACTGAACATTACACAGATACAGCTGGGTTCACAGATCATGTCTTTGCAATGATGAACTTTCAAGGGTTTAAATTTGCTCCACGAATTAGAGATTTAAAAGATAAAAAACTATATCCACTTTCAAAAGATGTAATCTATGAAAATTTATCAAGCATTATTGGTGGTACTGTTAATACACAATTAATTGAGAATAATTGGGAAGAGATATTGCGATTGATGTTTTCAATCAAAAAAGGGGTTGTTCCATCCTCTTTAATAATCAAAAAACTAGGAAGTTATCCAAGACAAAACTCTTTAGCAACTGCTATTCGTGAGATTGGTAAGATTGAACGAACTATTTTTACATTAGAGTGGATACGAGATCCAAATTTAAGAAGACGAGTCCACACAGGACTCAATAAAGGGGAAGCAAAACATGCACTTACAAGAGCAATTCATTTTAATAGACTTGGAGAAATAAGAGATAAAACATATCAAAATCAACTATACAAAGCAAGCGGACTCAATCTAGTTGCAAGTGCTATTATTTTATGGAATACAGTCTATATCGAAAAAGCTGTCAATTATTTAAGACAAACAGATGAAAAT
>SAAR01000454.1 GCA_009916335.1 Erysipelotrichia bacterium
TGTGGTAAAAAATTATAACATTTACATGATTTCAAAAGGCTTTTTAAAATTTAAATTAGCTTAAATTATTGGTTGTTTGCGGGAATCTGCAAGTGGCTCTGAAATAAATCCTATTTTTGGCGGTGATTCATGCTAATATTAACAAAACACGGATATGCTCGATTATATCAAAGAGTACAGACGAAAGCTCAGGTTAAGACCCTCATTAAGGCGACTGAGTATTTGAGTAAAGTCCTTGAAAGAGGTATCATTATGGTTGACGACTTAAATCAAAAACTTGTAAATTACGTTGATACTCTGTATATTTTCAAAAAAGATCCGCGTGGTAATTTGGTGTTTGTCACCGTCAAAACAAACGTGCAACAAAAAATCAATTATTACTCTGGCGGGCAAAAACGTTCATTTGAGTATAAAAAGAATTTTATGTTAGCCGCATAAAAGAGGTAAGTATGCTAGATCGAGGAAAACGTTTAAAAACGTTCAATCTCATTGGGTTAAATCAAGCCAAGGACCATTATGCTAAGAAGCAGAAAAAAACGCGTATTTTGGTCACACTTACAGCTCTTTTGGGATTTATCTTATTTTTATTATTCATTAAATGGTAAAAGGATTTTCTATGCTAAAACTTTGTTTTATCTTTGTGTACCTTCTTATCGGTGCTTTGCAAATCAGTGCTAAAACAAACTGTAGTGATTCATTTATTCAAGCGGTAACTGTTACAGGTTTACATGCAACGAATTCAAATAGCGAAGATACACCTCTGTTCTCACTTTTTCAAAAGATGGTCAAGATTGCGTAGCTTTAGCAAAATCTTCAGCGAATTTTTCACATTCAAGAGTGATGGCTGAGATTTTTAAAACCAATTGCAATAATGTTGAATTGATTCAAAAAGCAAGAGTTTACGATTTAGACTGTAATGAAGGGATTCGGGCGGAACACCACGTAAGCCAAGATGCTTTAAAGGCAAGCGAGGATGCTATAAAAACACTTGAATCGCTCATAAATATTCCTGAAATCCTTGCTCCTGAAATCCTTGCCATTGCACAAAAAGTCAAAGACGAATATGAAAGCGCAAGACTAGGCTATCTTAGTGTTGAAGCTGGTACCGGTGTTTTGATCTCGTTTGAATAATCTCTCTAGGTACTCTTCTTTAGATGGGTGCCTAATTTAAAATACTGCTATTGCCTTTTTTCTATCCCACTTCTCACAATATCAACGCCGTATTTATCCCTTAGTTTTGTTAGTTTCTCGTTCAATCGCTGTGATTTTTTATCGTCTTCTACATGTAAGAGAGAAAATGTCTTATTTTGAGAGAGTGTTATAAAATTGCTTACATGTAAAGCAAGGTGATGAATCCCATAATGAGGATGAACGTCTAGTTCTTTAAATGATTGTAGGGTTAAATCGCGGTAAAAACTTTCTGTAAACAAACGATCAATTGTTTTAGAGGCTTGTGACTTAATGCCTCCTTCATAGCGGATTTTAAAATAATATGTTGTTGGATGCAGATTCAACTTTGCGATGGTATGCGAAAGATGTCGTGCAAGAATAACAGAGCGTCTTTTGATTTCATCTCTATCGTGTATGAGCTCAAAATTTCGAGATATTCCAATGGATTTACGATCATGGTATGCAACAACGGGGTCATTATCTTCACCGGTGACTCTAGCAATCAAATCCTTACCGATAGTGCCCCAATTTTCAACAATTCGCCTAAAATCAATTAAATCACCGAGGGTTCTTATTTTATAGTTTTCACAACGCTGCTGAAGGCCTTTGCCAATACCGGGAAAATCTGATATAGGTAATGGAGAGACGAAAGAGATAATCTTGTTTCTAGGGACAAGTGTCAAGCCAAAAGGCTTGTTAAAATCAGTTGCCAATTTAGCAATCCACTTGGCACTTGATGCTCCAATTGAGATCGGTAAACCAAATATTTTCAAAATTTCTTTTTGCAACATAGCTATAAAATCGTAAGTTTGTTCCTCTGGTACCCAACCTTTAAGATCTCCCCAAAACTCATCAATGCTGTACTGCTCTAGCACAGGTATCTTCGTTTGGAGATAGTGTTTGAGCTTTGCAGATAGAAGTTGATAAAATAAATGATCACTTGGTACTACAAAAACACCTGGGCACATGTGCAGTGCATCACGCAGTAATGTTCCAGTCTTAATGCCGAATTTTTTAGCTTCGTAACTCTTTGCAATCACAATACCATGTACGCGACCACGATCGTCTACGAACTCTTTTTTCCATTCATTTTTATCGAATTTTTTAAAATCCTTTTTATGTTGCATGAGCCCATTGAATCCTCCAACCGATTCAGTTATGACGCTTTCGGTATCCTGTGCAGAGAAAATTTTAGTATCACCGCTTTTGCAAACAACTACCGGGCAATTTCTTAATTCAGGAATTCTGGTACGCTCTGCTGAGACAAAAAAACAATCTAGGTCTAAATGAATAATCACTGTATTGCCCTGTAATGTAGAGATTTTGGAATATTTAAGTGCATTATAGGAGATTTTTTTGCTCAATAAAGGT
>SAAR01000455.1 GCA_009916335.1 Erysipelotrichia bacterium
CGATTAGATGATGAAACTATTCCTGATACAGATTATAAAATTATTTTTAATAATTTTATACAAGATTACTCAAATGTAAAATTCGTTGTCCTGCAACACAATAAAGATGGTTACATTCAAATTTTAAATTCAAATAAAATTTGTTTTTTGTTAAAAGAATCTATAAAATAATAAGAGAAGGAGATATAATTGTTAGAATCGGGTTTTATAAAAGGAAGTCAGGAGGGAACTTTAACAAGTACCTTATACAAAAAAACTATTATAACTAAACAGTTCGTTAATTTATCTTGGAAACTTAAAAAAAACGACACTCTTATTGAGAAACTTTTATTTGATTTGATAGGATATTTTGAACGTAAAATTCTTGTTACGGGGATTGGTTCATCTTTTATTAGTTTTGAATATAAAGATTTTGAGATAAGATTAAATTTTGACCAAAAAGAAAAATTAACTGAATTAATTGTTATGAAAGATGCATATATTAAGGGAGAAAGATTAAATCCATTAATTTATAACCCAGAGAACAAATCTTATTTAAGCAACTTTCAAATAGCTTTTCAAAAACAATATAATCCAAAAATTGAAATTAATGGACTTTCTATTGATAAAATTGTAAAAGATGTTACAGATTTAGGAAAAGAATTTAATTCTATAAAATTAAAATAAGGACTTATATAAGTCCTTATTTTTTTATTATGGAGATTGTGGAGATGGAACATTATAGTAAGCATTTTCATTATTTAGAATTGCTCTTAATGGGTCTCCATTAAATTGTTCAAACCAAGATAAGTTAGTTGAATCAGCATTTGCCTTCCAGTTCATAATGCCTTCATAATCAGTAGGGTCTTTATATTTATCAAAACCTTCATCTTCTATTTTTGAAGAAATAGATTTAGAAAGAGTTGTAAATAAAGAACTATTAATATCATCTAATTCTGGGATATAATATTGGCTTGTTTTTCCTTGGCTAGAATCAGTTGGAAAAAGATTTTCAACATTATTTCCTCTAACTGTTTTTGGTTGTTCCCATTGAGAAGTGTCTTTCCCATTGTTGAAGTATAACATTAAATCTTTGAATAGTAAACTGTGAGCAGGGCTTTCATAAACTTGATTGCCCAATTCATAAGGGGTATCATACCCAAGCCAAAGAGCCATACTTACAGATTTGGTTGTTCCGCCAATCCATAAGTCACTTGCTGTATTATCTGGGAACCCATAAGAAGAATCATATCCTACAGTACCAGTCTTAACGGCATATCCTTCCCATCCGGTTTCTGCACCTCTAGCTGTTCCGCCTGGTTTTGGGACTTCTTCCATCATTCGTAATAAAATATAGGCAGTGCTATCATTCATCACTTTTTTACTATTAAATGAAACTTCTTTTTCGGAATTGTCATTAAATACTATTTTAGTAATATATTGAGGTGTTTTATATGTTCCCATATTTGCCAAAGTAGCATGGGCAGCCGCCAACTGTTGCGTTGAAATATTAATTCCCAAAGCATCTTGCCCACCATAACTATCTAATACATCCATGTTTAACCCTTTAAGGAATTTCTTAGCATAATCAGAACCCACTACATTATCTAACAATCTGATAGCAGGTGTATTTAAAGACAATTTCAATGCTCTCGTCATTGTAATGTTGCCATAAGTGTAGCCACCATAATTATGTGCGACAAAGTTTGTCCCCGGATAAACATAGTTAGAACTATCAAGAATAGTACCGCTACCCTTACCAAAGTATTGAATAGAAGGACCGTAAGAAATAAAAGGTTTTGTAGAAGAACCTGAAGAACGGGTATTTTGTGTTGCTCTATTTAGACCAAATGCTTGCGAATATCTTCCCCCATATTGAGCCATAACAAATCCTGTTTTAGGGTCAATAAATGTTCCAGCTGATTGCATTTTTTCATCTTGATAGGAATAAAAATTGTCAAAAATATATTTAACATCTAAATTAACTTGAGGATTCAATCCTGTATAAATTTGCATAGGGGTTTTATCTAATTCATACCCTAAATCTTTAATTTGTTGTAAAGTTGATGAAATATAAGCTGAATGTAAATTTCCTTGATTAATAACTTCTGTATTTCTCCAATATCTTTCTTTCAATCCATCTTGGACAGGAACAGCTTTGGCTTTTTTGTACAAGTCTTTGGAAATTCGTTTATGATTATAAGCTGACAACAAAACTTCATTTCTTCTTTTTTCAACAGCTTGTGGGTTGTCATATAAATTGTAAGTAGAGGGGGCTTGACCCAACCCAGCAATAATAGCTAGACGAGAGATAGTTCCCTCATCTTCTCCTGTCATATCAGCAAGGCTAGTTCCATAGTAAGTAATAGCTATGGTATTTGCCCCATAAGAACCCTCTCCCATATTGATTAGATTAATATACCATTCAAGCATTTTATCTTTTTCAAAATTTTGATTAAATTTCAAAGCTAACCAAATTTCTTTGATTTTTCTGTCAATTGTTCTATCTTTAGAATCTGTTGAAAAAAAGACATTTTTAATCAGTTGTTGCTCTATACC
>SAAR01000456.1 GCA_009916335.1 Erysipelotrichia bacterium
AGCTGATGAAGATTTAATTAAAAGTGCTACTTTTGCAAAGTTGTCTGCTAAGCTAGATGGTATTGATGGTTTCATTGTAGGACAATTTAAAGTGAATCGCAATTGGGATAGCAACAAGATTTTAGCCTATCTAACAAAACAGGAAAATGTTGTGCGTGATGAAGTGATGATTACTTTTAGAGAAGGAATATGGGCGAAAGAGATTGCAGGGTTGATTGAAGAAAAATTAGGTGTTAAGGCTGATGATTTACTCAACTTATGGAATGATGATACTTTCTTAAACACATTAATTGAAAAATATGAATTTTTAGATGCATCTATTTTAAATGAGCAGTATCGTGTAAAATTAGAAGGATTTTTATTTCCTGAAACATACAGCTTTAATCGTAAGGCAACAGCACAGGAAATCACTTATACTTTCTTAGACCACTTTGAAAAAGAGTATCAATCCATTAAAACAGCAGTGAAGGAAAGTGGCATGAGTATGCACGATGTCATTACGCTTGCTTCTGTGGTTCAGTACGAATCAAAATCAAAAGAAGATATGCAGATGATTGCAGGCGTATTCTTTAATCGTTTAAAACAAGATATGCCGTTACAATCAAGTGTTACGGTGTGTTATGCAATGTATGAGTATGATAGTTGGGAAGAATGTGAAATGAATACGGATATTGATTCATTATACAATACATATCAACACACAGGCTTACCGATTGGACCTATTTTAAACCCCGGGGCAGAAGCTATTAATGCAGTGTTAAATCCAAAAGCAAATGATTATTTATATTTTATTGCCGATATTAACAATGTAAAAAAAGAAGGTTCAGGTAAAGTTTTTTATTCAAAGACAATGGAAGAACATACGAAATTACAAAAAGAACTAGGATTAAGTTGGTAAAATTAGGGTAGTATAAAGCAGGGAAACATGCTATAATACATTAGCAAATAAAAGGAGTGAATAATATGAGTGAAAAGGTATTCGTAACTCAAGAAGGATATGAAGAACTTAAAAATGAGCTTCATCGTTTAGTACATGAGGAAAGAAACGTAGTCATTAACGAACTTCAAGAAGCTCGCGCACAAGGAGATTTAAGTGAAAATGCAGATTATGATGCAGCTAGAGATCACCAAGCAAGAGTAGAGGCGAGAATTCGTGAAGTAGAAGAAATGATTGGTAATGTGGAAATTATTGCCGATGATAAAAAAGCAAAGAAAAGCAAGGTTGTTAGTTTAGGTAGCACCGTTGTTATTTTAGACCTTGAAAGCAATGAAGAAGAAACATACACAATTGTTGGTTCTGTAGAAGCAGATCCATTTAATGGGAAACTTTCTAATGCCACACCATTAGCGATGGCTTTATTAGATAGCAAAGTTGGTAGTGTTGTAACGGTTACTGGTTTTGAAGAACCTTATGATGTTAAAATTCTTGCATTAAAATAAAATGAGATTAAAAAGATCACTTTAAAGAAAACAGATTTCATAATAGTGATCTTTTTTATTTATTTGTTTTCTTTAACGACTCTACAAGGATTGCCATAAGCGATGACATGATCAGGAATATCTTTTGTAACGACACTTCCAGCACCAATAACAACGTTATTTCCAATACTGACACCTGGTAGAATAATACTGCCACCACCAATCCATACATTATTCCCAATTATGACAGGAGCAGTTTGTGTTTTACAAAAAGCAAAACTACCGTCTTTATTTAAAGAAGTAAAACGATCATTTGCATTGGTTGGATGAAAAGCTGTGTAAATTTGTACGTTTGGGGCAATGAGAGCATTATCACCAATCACTATTTTGTTGTCATCTAAAAAGGTGCAATTCATATTTACTTCTCAATTATTACCGAAATAGATATTATTTCCATAGTCAACATAAAAAGGGGAAGTAATCTATAAATTATCTTTGTGTCCACCTAACAATTCATCTAAAATATGCATTTTTGCTTCTAAGTTTTCAGAATCTAATGCGTTGTAATCTCTTATTAAATTTTTAGTTTTATGCCATTGACAAAGTAATTCTTTATCGCCACAATCATACAATTGTCCAGCTAACATTTTTTCTCTTTCGCTTATCATAAAAGCCTCCTTAATATTAATTTTATTTTATCATCTAAATAAGCGTTGTGATATAAAAAAGAAGATAGACAACTATCTTCTACTTGTTTTCACTACTTAAATCAACAATCGCATGTTGAGGAGTAGGTTCAATTAACACTTTTATAATATTGTTTGTATGATCTCCCATACGTTCTAAATTGGAAAGCATATCAACGTAAACACTACTTGCGATTGCTTCACTACATTCTGTATTTGCCATACGTTTGAAGTGTTTGCGACGTGCTTTTTCTTCTACCATATCTAAATAGTTTTCCTTTTCAGAGATAATATCAATGAGTGATTCATCGTTTTCCATGAAGAATCCCATGGCAAAATCAAGCATTTCAATGTTGATTTTATACATTTCGTTAATGTCGTCCATTGCAGATGGGGAAAAGAACCCTTTTTCATCATAGACTAAATCATAA
>SAAR01000457.1 GCA_009916335.1 Erysipelotrichia bacterium
TTATCAATAGGAGAGGGCACATAAATAAAGGTAAATTAACTTATATTATGAACTCAAATTCTATAGGTAATCTTATAAGATTAGATATGACATGGCCTTCTCATATCGTATTTGACGATAAAAATATACCAACACCACATGTCCATATTTTTGATGAAGAACACAACTTCGGAGATATAGTCGTTCCACTATCTGAACTATCGAATGATACCATTACGGAAATATTTGACAGCATGACCTTCTTCTTATGGTATAATAACGTTGAGATAAATAATTTAGAAATACCCATGATTTAAAATGGTAGATTGGAGGAGGAAACATGGACAATGACTTATTGATGAAAGATTACCTAGAATGGTATAAAAAAAATACTATCACTTCTAAAATAGGAAAAGCTTCTGTTATCTCAACCCCCTTCACAAACTACATCGGGGATAGAATTACTCTTTATGTTGAGCCTCTAGAAAATGGAATGATTCGAATATCAGATGATGGTGAAACTCTAGATGAACTAGAAATGGCTAATTTAGACATGACTACGTCAACTAGAAAGAAATTATTAGCAAATTTACTAAAAACAAATGGCATTTCTTTAGAAGGTAACATCCTCTATCTAGAGGTTCCCAGAAAAGATTTTGCGCGTTCTAAACACAAACTCCTTGAAATGATACGCCAAGTCTATGACTTATTATTTACAAAACGCTCTACAATAAAATCACTGTTTATCGATGAAGGTTTAATGTTTATGGAAAATAACGATTTTGGAGGCGCATCGATAATTAAAAAGTCAGGGGCTTCTGGAATAGACTATAGCATTGATTATTTATTAGGAAAAACTTCTAAACGGAAAGAGACATTGCTTAACTTTAGGAATAATTTCTCTTTCCTTGACTTTACAAACCAAGATTTTATATACAGAGACATTTTATCTACGTACTCATCTGATATGAATTACATTATCGTTTATAATGACGAAGAGAATAAATTGTCAAATAGAATCATTGCTACTTCTAAAAATAGCGAAATCACTTTAATACCTTGGAGTGAAAAAAACATGTTACTAAACTATAAATAAAAAAACATTACCCACTCCCTCGCCAAAGATTGTGAGTAACGCTTACCAAAAGATAGTAAAGCACACTAAAATATAGTGAATTTTTACTATACCCATTGTACCACAGAAAGAGGCATAAACCAATGTGGATAGAACAAAAACCAAATGGGAAATTCCTTTTCCGAGAAAAGTATCGTGACCAATTAACTGGAAAACAAAAAATTATATCTGTAACTCTTGATAAAGATACACGAATCACCCGTTCTCAAGCTCAAAAAATTCTGTTAACTAAAATTTCAAAAAGCCAACATCATGCATCAAATGCTATAAGCCCTATAGTATTTTCTGATCTGGTATCGGAGTGGTTTCAATTGTATACCAAACAAGTCCGTAGCTCAACAGCATATACAGTAAAAGGGAATGTAAAGCTCATATTGGAAATGGTAGACCCCGATATACTCGTTTCAAAGATAACAACTAGTTATATCAGATCAAAATTTGAAACCGTAATGTTCGGTGATCGAAATATCTCAACTACCTATGCACGATCTATAAGAACAAGATTGAAGTCAATTTTCCAATATGCTTGCGAACATGGCTATCTAACAGAAAATCCGATAAACAATTTTAGACTGCCAAAGAAGAAAGAAAATGTAAAACAGATTTCTGAATTTTTTCTTGAAGAAGATGAATTAAATAAAGTAATGAATTATCTTGAGACTCATAATACAAGATATTGGTTATTTTGCGAATGGTTATATTTAAATGGATTAAGATATTCTGAAGCGGCGGGAATGCTTAAAAAAGATGTTATAATCAGCGAAGATAGAAACTTCTGTAAAGTTACTGGAGCGCTAGATTATGCAGGTAAAAAAGCAGACGAAATTAAAAAAATCAATCAGACTAAGACAATTGCAAGCTTAAGAGAAGTTGATTTAAATTCAAAAGCGGTAGAGATTTATACTAAAGCTTGCGACCTATCTTTAAATTCTGAATACATCTTTTCGACTTCGACAGGTACACCAATTCATATATCTGCCATTGATACCTTTTTAAGGGATCATAAAGAGAGAATGGGCATTGATAAAAACAAAAAACTTTCAAGTCATATTTTCAGACATACTCACATTTCTAAATTAGCTGAACTTGAAGTACCATTACATATCATACAAAGACGTGTTGGACACCAGAATGAATCAGTGACCAGGGACATCTATTTGCATATCACTTCACGGGCTAAAGATAAAACAAAAAAGCTATTAGAGATGATCTAATAGCTTTTAATTGGCACACTTTTGGCACACCAAATCAAACATTCTTCGCTTTAATAGTTAAAAACCTTTGTATATAAGAGTCTTCGTTGAGAACTACTCAAACACAAATTGATTATGATAGAGCTCTGCATAGAAACCGTTTGGCACGTGTAAAAGCTCGTGATGACTACCTTCTTCAATGACAACACCATCTTTTAGCACGACA
>SAAR01000068.1 GCA_009916335.1 Erysipelotrichia bacterium
TGCGATGCAAATTATTACTGCGGCAAGCAATATCAGCTATGTTATACCATCTATCATTGTGAATACCTTTTTAGAAGATATTAAAGATGGCAAAGTCGACGGTGTAGACAGCACTAAAACGATTTTTCAACCCCTTATTAACGATGCTTTAAGACACCATTATGGCATCGATGATAACAAAGGGGTTGTGGTTGTAGAATTAGATAAAAATGAACATCAACTGCGTTTAGGTGATATTTTACTCTCTATAGATGGGCATGCTATTTACAACGATGGAACGATTCATACTCCCTATGGTTTAATGAAATACTCCCATATACTTGATACTAAACCCGTTGGACATCAGGTCTTATTTACATTAAGAAGGGACAATCAAACCATCGTAGTACCTTATACATTAAAACATCAACATCAAATTGTTTATAAAGAATTTTTTGTGCAACCACGCTATCTTGTCTATGGGGGTTTTATCTTTAACCCTGTCACAAAAAATTACCTTGATGCCAATAACTTACATTCTGGTTGCTTTGATTTGCTGTTTCAGAACAATACTAAAACACAGCATATTAAAGAAGCCGTATTTCTACAACTTGAAATGTTGCCTCACGCCATCAATACAGGCTATAAGCCCAGTGTGGACTTGGTAAAATCTGTTAATGGTGAATTGGTTGAAGATTTTGCACACTTTGTGCGATTGATTGATGCATCCAAGGGTGAATATACCACCATAGAATTTATTAATTTTGAACACAAAAAGGTTATTTTGAACACCAAAAAAGCCAAAGAGAGTTTTGAGGACATCAAGGCTATTTATGGGTTGAGTACAGATCGAAGGTTGTAATGCGCAATGAAAGATGATTCTGTTTTTAGAACCTATCAAAAAATCTTTGATGAAATCTGTGACCACTATGCGCTAAATCTCTATGGTGTTCATGGCATTGAGCATTGGGAAAATGTCTATGCCAATACCATGATGTTGTCAAAAGTGTATGGCATAGAATCCAATGTTTTTATGTTGTTCGCTCTATTGCATGATTCAAAACGCCTTGATGAAGATGATGATTTCGAGCATGGAAAAAGAGCAGCTTCTTTTGCTCTTGAGCTAATAAACGATGGTAAAATAACACTTGAAGCAGAAGATGCCAAACGACTTATCTACGCATGCGCTAATCATACAAAAGCCAATAAAACAGGCCCACTACACCAAGATATTATTGTTCAAATTTGTTTGGATGCAGATAAACTAGATATTGGTAGAGTAGGTGTCATTCCAGAAAAGAGCCATTTTCTAACATCGTATGCGCAAACACTTGTAGCCAAAGGCAATCGTTAATCTTTGACAACATAAAATACGATTTATGTCGATATAGTCTAACCGCAAAGTAACTTTTAAACTTCCAAATATTTCAGCTTTAATTCAGGGTAAAGTGTAACAAATTCCATATAATTGTGCCATTATTTCAAAAGGAGTCTTAGGATGAACACCATTAAAGATGACATAGAATTTACCCTTAATGAGATTTCTCAAACGCTAAATATCCCTAAAGAAACCTGTAGGCAAGTCCTCTTAAAGGCTTTAAAAAAACTCAAAAACAACAAAAGTAAGCATAAGCTTGAAGAGATTTATTCGGAACTGATTGCTTGCGAGGCGTAGTTATGCATGCCAATAGAAGTAGTCATGACCCTGTTATGCAAGAACTATTACTCTGTCAAGGAGATGCAAGGTGTGTGCTAGCAAAACTTGACCAACTCAATCTCTACAGTTGTGATTTTACGCTTGAAGAGATCGGACGTATTTTACATGTAACCAGAGAGCGTGTCAGGCAAATAGAAGCCAGTGCTATTAAGAAGCTCAAACATCCAAAGATTGGAAGGTGGCTTCTGATGTATTTGAATCTATGAGGTTTTGTTCTATAATTATAAAAACAAGAAAAATGGCGACAATCAATGACAACACAGTGTGCTAAGCCGTATAAAAATGAAAAACAGATGACACACAATGAAGCAGCTTCAGCCATTGCACTTCTAAAAGAGCGCCAAGATTTAACCCGTGATGAGATGTGCAAAGGGTTTCAAATAGCATTGGCTCTTTTTGATGAGGAGCTTATAGAGTATTTTAGGCAAAGCTATCATAATAATATTTGTGCTCTTGTTTTAAATTTAGCATTACACATCAATCAGCCTGAGAACATAGAATGTTTTAAACAGTATCAGAGCGAATGGGATGAAATTGCCTATTATGCTTCAAAGCTTAAGATCGTTGCCATTATGGCGAAATCAAAGCAGCGTTCATTGGAAGCTGATATTTTAGTACGCGAGCTTAAAGATAAGCACATCATTAAATCGAATTATTATGAGAAGAAATTTTCTGCCCTTCTTGAAAAAAGTCTTGATGAACTTGTTGACTCTTATTTAGGAGACTTTAAAGGAGCTATCTCACGTGCTGGATGTGAAAGTTATTGCAATAATGCCTTAAAGAAACATGATATGATGCTTCTTCAAGAGGCTTTAGAAAAAGCAAAATCTCAAAATGATAATGATATGGTAGCACGTCTTTTAAGGCGTGTGGCTTTCATACAAGCACATGATAATCTAGATGAAGCATTAGAAACAGTCTCTACTATTGAGTTTTTATATATGCGAGAGTTTGCACTAAGCGATATTGCAGAACTCATCCATAAGAAAAACCCTCAAAGGGCACAAGCTCTAGTCTCTAATTTGCCTGTGTGCCTTCAATATGGATTTCGTGCCTACTTAGCATCTTCCAACAAAGATGAAAATGAAATTGATCGCATTATGTGGGAGATTGAAAACCTTGATAAAACACATTTTTTATCTGAAGATGAGCATGACCACTGCTTAATGCAAGTTGCTTACAATGTCGTTGATAACTATCCAAATCTTGTACGTAACATTCGTGAGAAACTTCATACCTTATGGGGTGAAGTACTAGATATTGAGGCTGAAGTTGCTGTTTCATTGGGTAAAAATGACTTAGAAGAAGGAATAACTTATGCATTAAGCATTGATGTAGAGTTCTTTCAAGTTGATGGTATTGTAAAAATTATTGAATTTGTTGAGGATGAGTCTTCATTGATGCGATTATCAAAGCTCACTGAGCATTATTGCGAAGATATTAATTACCAGTATGATATTTTAAAAGCAATCAATAAAAAAATGCCATTACCGTTTGAACAGGTATGGAATGTGACATCTAAGATGTTCCCATATTAAGTATTAATTTATAATAACTAACTTTGAAAATAATAAATATTATTTATTACAATAAGAAGTCTTATGTTTTATAGAGAATTAATCATTTAACAGTTACCATTTTAGATAATTTTATTGAAGGAAAACTAGTGAAACATTTTAAAGGCTCTATAATTTTTACATGTATTTGTTTGTTTATTGCAGGATGGTGGGGTTTCCATTCTGGTGGCTGGATAAATGCTTTTAATATGATTTTTATAGCAGCAATTCTTGGTGTTATGGAAGTTTCTTTATCATTTGATAATGCTGTTGTTAATGCTTCTGTTTTAAAAACATGGAATGATTATTGGAAAAAGCTTTTTTTAACTCTAGGTATTATTGTAGCTGTTTTTGGAATGAGATTATTGTTCCCTCTGGTGATTGTTTCTCAAACTGCAGATCTTGGTTTAATAGAGGTTTGGAATTTGGCACTAACTGATCCAAATGAGTATTCAAGCAAACTTATTGCACATCATGCTGAAATATCGGCTTTTGGAGGTATGTTTCTATTACTGGTATTTTTAAATTTTATTTTTGATGAAGAAAAAGAAACACATTGGCTAGGGATTTTTGAAGAAAAGCTTGGGTTGCTTGGAAAAGTTGAAGCAATTGCTATTTTTATTGCCTTAATTAGCCTTCTATTAAGCCTTAATTTAGTTGCCGAGAATTATAAGTTTGCGGTTTTGACTGCAGGTTTGTGGGGAATTCTTGTTTACGTTGGAGTTAACATTATAGGTACAATTTTAGAGAAAGAAGAGAGTGATGCCGATGTTTCGGAAATCATAAAAAAAGGAAGTGTAGGCGGCTTTTTATACTTGGAAGTGCTGGATGCTTCATTCTCGTTTGATGGCGTAATTGGTGCTTTTGCAATAACAAAAGATGTAGTTATCATTATGATTGGACTTGGTATTGGAGCCATGTTTGTCAGATCACTGACTGTATATTTGGTTGACAAAGGAACATTAGATGAATATATCTACTTAGAGCATGGTGCTCATTATGCAATTGGTATTTTAGCGCTGATTATGCTTTTGAGTATGAAGTTCCATATTCCAGAAATACTTACAGGTCTTATCGGAGTTGGATTTATTTTGCTGTCTTTGTGGTCATCAATAAAGTACAAAAAATTAGCTGAGGAGTAAACAAATGGCTGTCAGTTTAAAAAAAGGTGGGAATGTCTCTTTAAGTAGAGAAAGCCCTTCTCTTAAAAAGATTCATGTAGGGCTTGGTTGGGATGCAAGGGCAACAGATGGTGCAGATTTTGATTTAGATGCTAGTGCATTTTTATTAGGAGAAAATCAAAAAGTCTCTTCCGATGATGATTTTATTTTTTATAATCAACGATTTTCTACATGTAGCTCAGTTGAGCATCTTGGAGATAATAAAACTGGTTCTGGCGATGGAGATGATGAAGTTATTACTATAGATTTGGAAAAAGTTCCATCTAAGGTTAAAAGAATTGCTATTTGCGTCACAATACACGATGCAGATGAGCGAAAACAAAATTTTGGACAAGTTTCAAATGCTTACATGCGAGTTGTCAATATGGATACCGATAAAGAAATTGCAAAATTTGATTTATCTGAAGACTACAGCACAGAAACAGCAATGATTTTTGGAGAAATTTACAAAAACAATGATGAGTGGAAATTTAAAGCAATTGGACAAGGATACGCAGGAGGTTTAGAGTCTCTATGCGGACAATATGGTGTTTCTGTAGCTTAACAATAAAAGGACAAAAATGAGACGATTACCCGTTTATCTATTACTTGATACTTCTGGATCAATGAGCGGAGAACCTATTGAGGCAGTAAAAAATGGTGTTCAAATACTAATTTCTACATTGATGCAAGACCCATATGCGCTCGAGACCGCTTATCTTTCAATCATAACTTTTGATAACGATGCTAAGCAATTAATTCCTTTAACGGAGCTACCATCTTTTCAAATGCCTAGTTTAAATGTAACGGGAACTACTGCGATGGGTAGTGCCTTAAAATTAGTTGCTGAAAGAATAGATGCTGAAGTGCAAAAAACAACTGCTGATGTCAAGGGAGATTGGAAACCACTTATCTTTTTGATGACGGATGGTAGTCCAACAGATGATATCCAAAAAGGGATAGAAAGATTAAGACAATCCAAGACAGGTTTGATCATTGCATGTGCTGCTGGGCAAGCTGCCGATACTCAAAAACTCAAACAAATCACTGAAATTGTTGTTCAACTTGATACAGCAGATTCCAATACCATAAAGGCATTTTTTAAATGGGTATCCGCTTCAATCTCCACGGGAAGCCAAAAAATTGAAAGTGGCCAAAAAGAGATTATCGGATTAAATGATTTACCTCCACCTCCACCTGAAGTAAATGTAGTTATTTAAAAATAGGAGATTCTTATGGGTGTTAATTTAAAAAAAGGGCAAGGTGTTAGCCTAAAAAAGACTGAGGATGATTTATCTCTTGTCACAATTGGTTTGGGCTGGGATGTTGCTGAAACTAAAAAAGGCTTGTTTGGTTCTATTTTTGGTGGCAAAAAAGAAGAAGACTATGATTTAGATGTAGTTGCTTTTTTGTGTGGAGAAGATGGGAAAATACATGATTTGGGTAGCATTGAAAATGGAAGACATACTCTCAGAAATGGCGATATAATTTTTTACAATAGCCTAAAACATCATTCAGGCCACATTTGGCTTACTGGAGACAATCGTACTGGCGAAGGAGAAGGTGATGATGAACAAATTATTGTTAAACTAAACGAATTATCGGATAAATATGCAAAAATAGTATTTATTGTTCAAATTTATAATGCTACTAAAAATGGTCAAAACTTTGGAAAAGTAAATAATGCATTTATTAGAGCTGTTAACAGTAAAGGCAAAGAACTCGTTAGGTTTGACCTTTCAGCGGGAGAATCTTTTTCACAATACCGCTCAATACTATTTGCTGAACTCGTAAGAGAATCTGGTGGGTGGAAATTTAATGCTATAGGAACGCCTTCTCAGGCTGATTCTTTTGTAAATTATATTCAAAGCTATACATAAAAATTATGAGTAATAGAAGACTCCCTGTTTATATTTTGATTGATACCTCGGGCTCAATGAATGGTGAGCCCATTCATTCTGTAAATTCAGGATTACAAACAATGCTATCGGTATTGAAGCAAGATCCATTCGCTCTTGAAAGTGTATGGATGTCCATTATTACTTTTGATGTAGAAGTTAAAGAGTTGATAAAGCTCACTCCTTTGGATGAGATTGCTATCCCAGAAATAGTGGTACCAAAATCAGGAGCTACTTTTTTAGGGGCTGCTTTAGAACTACTTGTTTCAAAAATTTCTACAGAAATCAACAAAACAACACAAGATGCAAAAGGAGACTGGCGCCCATTATTATTTATAATGACAGATGGTGCACCTTCAGACCTAGAAGCATTTGAAAGTGTTATACCTCATATTAAAGCTATAAATTTTGCATCAATTATTGCTTGTGCAGCTGGTCCAAAAGCGAAAAAAGAATTTTTATTGATGCTGACTGAAAATGTTGTTGTTCTTGATGTTATGGATAGTGCCTCATTCTCAAATTTCTTTAAATGGTTGAGTTCAAGCGTGGCATCAGGTAGTAGTAGTGTGGGCTTGGCTGGTCAGAATTCACTACCGCCACCTCCACCAGAAATTCAACTTGTAATGTAAGCAAAAGGAAACATAATGCGCAGATTACCAATATTTTTTGTATTAGATTGTTCGGAATCAATGATTGGGGATAATCAAAAGAAGCTTGAAGAGACACTAGAAGTGGTTACCCATGCACTAAAGCAAGATCCTCATGCACTTGAGAGCGTTTATGCTTCTGTTATTGCTTTTGCAGGAGTATCAAAAACAATTGCACCCTTAGTAGAAATAGTTTCCTTCTATCCTCCAAAACTTCCAGTTGGAAGTGGTACCGGGTTAGGACTTGCATTAGAAGAGTTGATGTTACAAATTGATAAGCATGTTGTTAAAACAACCTCTGATAGAAAGGGTGATTGGAAGCCTATTATATTTTTAATAACGGATGGAAAACCAACAGATCAACTCGATTTTGTACTTAAAAAATGGGAAGAAAACTACAAAACAAAGGCGCAAATGATTGCAGTAGCTATTGGAAGATATGCCGATGTTAATATTCTTAAAAAAATTACCGAGAATGTTATTATTTTTGAAAATTCTCAAGAGAGTGATTTTAAAAAATTCATTAGCTGGATGACAGCATCAATTGTTACATACAGTAAAAGCATTGGGGAAAATAACAATGTGAGCATCATCGACAATTTAGATGAAAGTGTACTCAAAAAAGCTGAAAAAAATAAGCAATATGATTTAATAGATATTGATTGTGCGGTCTTGGTTGGTCGATGTCAAAAAAGTAAAAAACCATATTTAATGAAATATGATTGCTCTGATGAAGATTTAACTTACGAACTCTCAGGATGTTATCCCATCGATGAAGATTATTTTAAATGGTCAGATAGTTCTAATTCCGATATTAAAATAAATACGTCTGAATTAATTGGAGTTCCAAGTTGCCCTTATTGTGGTGCAGTTTCTGCTTTTGCTCTTTGTGCATGTGGCAAATTAATGTGTGTAAATGGTCCTAGTGAAGCTGTTTGTCCTTGGTGTGAACAAAAAGTTATTTTTGGCTCTGGTCCAGCGAATGAAAGCCATGATTTTAATGTGAGTAGAGGCCGTGGCTAATGGATAGCAAAGAAACAAAATTATCTAAAGAGTCAAAAGAGTTTGTAATTGATGTCTTTACTAGATTTCCAGATGATAATGGTGAATATAAAAAAATGCTAGACTCTGAAGGTGTACAAAAATTAATTGATAAGTTTTTAGATGAATTAGACACAATCGCCCATCAAATACCAAAGCCAACTCCAAATAAAACAATAGCTATAAAAACATATCAAGAAAATGATCATCAAATCAAGTCTGTTTTAAAACCACCACATGTTCCACTTTCGATAGAAAAGGTAGTACAACCTACTATGAAACCAATATTTAAAATACAAAATTTCAAAATCAACGAAGAAAAAAGTGTTTCGATTGAAATTGAATCGCCTGAACAAATTTTTATTTTAGATGTAAAACTCCCAGAAGATTTAGGTCTTCAGTTTGATAAGACTAGTTCTAAAATCTTTGGAACACCAACACAAGCAGGAGACTTTCATCTTTCATTTCAATGGTCAAATTCATCAGGAATTAAAAGTTCAGAAACAATGATGTTTAGTGTTATAAATAATCCAAAAAATCTTTGGAAAAATTTACCTTCAGATAAAAACGACCCTTACTTTAAACCAGATCATGCCTCACTCATTTTAGAAACCAATACGCATTTTATGTTTAGTGCAAGCACCAGAGGAAGAACTCATGCCCATGTTGGTAGCTTTAGAGATGATGATTTTTTTATGTATACAGATAAAAACAATGATTGGAGCATACTAATTGTTGCAGATGGTGCTGGAAGCGCTAAAAGTTCAAGAAAAGGCTCTTTGCTGGCTTGTCAGTATGCTGGAAATTCTATTCAAAGTAATATATCAACAAAGTATGATGATCTCCATTTTTTGATAGCAAACTTTGACTCTGATGATAAAGCTAGAAAAGTGAAAGAGCAATTTTATTATATTTTAGGAGAAGGATTCAAAAGTGCTGTAAGTGCAATTCAAGAAGAAGCAACTCAAAAAGGGGTTCCCTTTAAAGAATATTCAACCACATTGCTCATATCAATTTGTTTTCAATTTAATAAAAAGTTATTTGTAGCTTCAGCCATGATTGGTGATGGAGCAATTGCGGTTTACACGAAAGAAAGTAATCAAATAGCTTTGCTTGGAATGGCAGATAGCGGTGAATTTGCAGGGCAAACACGCTTTTTGGATAATTCTACGATTGATATAAGCTTTTGGGATAGAGTTACTGTTGGGCTTTATGATAAACCAACGGCTTTATTGTTGATGACAGATGGTATTTCTGATCCAAAATTTGAAACAGACAATGGTTTAAAAAATGTAGAGCTTTGGAATAAATTATGGCTAGAAATTCAACCTATTATGGATATGGATTCTGAAAAAAGGGAAGCTTCTTTGCTTGAGTGGATGGAGTTTTTTAGTCCAGGCCACCATGATGATCGCACGCTTGCTGTTTATAAGTTGAATTAAATGGCAAAGATTATTAAATTAATAACCCAAGATGGTCAGAATGTGGAGTTTGTCGATGAAATTATAGGTTCTGGCGGGATGAAAGATGCATACTTTTCACCAGATAAAAGTTATGTTGTATTGTTTTATAGAAATAACCCTGATTTTCAAGCTAAAGATAGACTCTTAATGTTAACGGGCAAATATAAAGAAAGTGTGTTTAATCAAGTAGGAGGGGACTATTGGAAAAATTTATTTTGTTGGCCTACTTCCGTAGTAACCCATAATGGAAAGCTAGGAATTGTAACTCCAACGTATCAAAAACATTTTTTCTTTGAACATGGTTCTAAAAATAATGATTTTTTAAAAATTAAAGGAAAAGAAAAAGAGGGTAAATGGTTTGCCAGTGCCAATAATCAAAATAGATTTCTAGATGATAAAGAAAGAGGCAATTGGCTCAGTTACATAAAAATATGTTTACTCATTTCAAGAGCAGTCAGAAGAATGCATGCTGCTGGGCTTGCACATTCTGATTTGTCTTATAAAAATGTTTTGGTAGACCCCTCTGGTGGGCATGCCTGCATTATAGATGTTGATGGATTAGTTGTCCCTGGAAAGTATTTTCCTGATGTTGTCGGAACCCCTGATTTTATAGCACCCGAAGTAGTTGAAACAAATCATTTGGATAAAAATGACCCAAAAAGGAAGTTGCCAAGTATATCTACCGATAAGCATGCACTCGCTGTTTTAATTTATATGTATCTTTTTTATAGACATCCTTTGCGTGGTGGAAAAGTACATGATATTCATGACGAAACAAGAGATGAAAGCTTAACTATGGGTTCAAAAGCACTATTTATTGAACATCCTCAAGATAAATCCAATAGAATTAATTTGGCACATGTAAAAGCCACCGAACTTCCTTGGGCAGACGTTTCTAAAATACCTTATAAAATTTCTGGTCCATATCTTGCACCTTTGTTTGAGAGGGCCTTTATTGATGGACTAAAAGATCCAATCAAAAGACCGTCAGCTGGAGAATGGGAAGATGCACTTGTAAAAACCGTTGATTTGGTTCAGCCTTGTCATAATAAAGATTGCCAACAGAAATGGTATATTTTTGATAACTCAACTAAGCCAGTTTGCCCTTTTTGCAAAACTCCCTACAATGGAAAACTACCAATATTAAATTTATATTCATCACGAAATCATGGAAGTTTTAGGCCCGACAATCATCGATTGATGGTCTGGACAGGACAATCACTTTTTTTATGGCATATTAATAAAAATATTGCGCCCAATGAAAGACTTGATGAATCACAGAAACATCGTGTAGGCTATTTTGTCCTACATAATGATATTTGGTGGCTTGTAAATGAAAAAATGAATGATTTATATGTTGTTGAAAATAGTATACATTCTATTGTCAAAATAGGAGAAAAAATTAAATTAGAAGATGGTGTTCAAATACTTTTTTCTAAACAAGATGGTGGTAGGCTTGCAGTTGTCCAAATGGTTGGATAAGAATACAAAAACAAAGGAGACAAATTATGAAAAACCTATTTAAACTTTTTCTAGTTCTTATTGTCTGGCATGGTCAAATAATATTTGCAAAACAATATGAAGTGCCACCTTCCTCAACTACAAGAAACAGTGTGCCTGTTATTTCGGATGAAGCCATGAAGGCTTGTGTTGAACTCTATAACAAAATAAAGTGGCTAGGTCAAGAACTAGATACGATTCAAGTTGACCGATACAGTGAAGTGTCTGTCAATAATTATAATGCAAAAGTTAATAAGCAACAGCAAATGCAGAATTATTTTAATCAAAACTGTGCCGGTAAACAGTCAGAATCTGCAAAAAAAGCAGCTGATGAGCTAAATAAAAGAGGCTATTGATCTAATTCAAATAGTATGTTTTCAATAAATTTAATAATACATAATAATGGAGAGTAGATGCAAAACTGGTACAACAAAATCACATCTAACCAGAGAAAACTACTCTGGGTTTGTTCTATTGGACTAATATTGTTTTTCGGCACAGGGTTATTGACAACTGCTGTTTTACTGTTTTTAGAATTTGGTCGCAGAAATATTTAATTATCAATAATGAAGTATTGATACTATTATGAAGCTTATTTTATTTGATTTTGATGGAACGATAACTTCAAAAGATTCTTTTATTGGATTTATTCATTTTTATAACAGTAATAGATTTAAAACTATTTTTGGCATGATTTCTCTTCTCCCATTTTTTATACTGTATAGCATAAAAATAATTTCTCGCGAAGAACTAAAAGAAAAAATCTTAGTACGGTTTTTTAAAAATATCCCAAAAGAAGTTTTTTTATCAAGTTGTTATACATACTCAGAAAAGTATTTAGATCAGATTGTCTTACCATCTGCCCTTAAAGAAATAAAAAAATATAAAGAAAAAGGTGATGTTGTAGTCATAGTATCCGCCTCTCTAAAATATTGGTTGGAACCTTGGTGTAAAAAATACGATTTAGATTTAATAGCTACTGAAATGGAATTTATTAATAATTTTTCTACTGGGAAGATAATGAATAAGAATTGCTATGGGGCAGAGAAGGTCAATAAAATTAAAGAAAAATACACTTTAGGCAAGTTTGAAAAGGTCATAGCTTATGGAAATAGTAAAGGTGACCACGAAATGTTAAATTTAGCGCAAGAGTCGTATTATAAATATTTTCATTAGTTAAAAGTCTAGCCAAAGCACGCAATATAAAGAGTTTAAAACTTGGCTATAAAGTTGTTTTAAATTATTAAAAATGAAAATATATACAAGGACATTTATACATAAAGTATTTTTTTTAGTTCTTATTGGAGCCAATTTAATTGCTGATATATTTCAGCCAAGCCCTTCTTGCTATGAGCCAATAAAGCCTTTTAAACCTTATAGTTTTACTGCTCAATGGGAAGTAGACTCTTATAATAATTCAATTAGTATGAATAGAATCGAAATTGATAGTTTTCGAAACTGTATACAAAGTTTTATTGATGAGCAAAATATGGCAATAAAAAAACATCTAGATGCTATTGATGAAGCGACTAATAAATGGAACAATTTTGTTGCATATCAATAAACAATAAAAATAAGTATTAGGAAAATGAATTGAACAAATTTCTATTATTGCTGATGGTCTTGATTGTTTCGTTTACATATGCAGAATCATTCGACCAGTCAAAGAAAATCCTAAAAAATATATACACAGACCATCAAACTACTTTTTATTGTGGCTGTAACTACACCTACGAGAACCAAGGCAATATGATTGACCGTAAGAGCTGTGGTTATATTCCTCGTAATGCTATAACTAAAAAAGGTAATTCCAATGAAAGAGCAAGACGAATAGAGTGGGAACATGTAATGCCTGCTGAAAACTTTGGTAAGCATCTATCTTGTTGGCGTGAAGGTGGCAGAAAAGCATGTCAGAAAGACCCTTTATTTCAAAAGATGGAAGCAGATATGATGAATCTTGTGCCTGCTATTGGAGAACTCAATGGTGACCGTTCTAACTACCGTTATGGAGCTAATGAGCCAAAGATAGGACAATACGGACAATGTAACTTTGAAGTTGATTTTGAAGCCAATAGAGCCTATGTAAAACCTGAGATAAGAGGCGATATTGCA
>SAAR01000458.1 GCA_009916335.1 Erysipelotrichia bacterium
GAGGATATTTTGAAGGGAGAACTGAGAGCATTAAATTTCAATTTAAACAATGAATTAACTTCTTAGCGTACGTTTTCGCTCCATTGGCCCTCAAACCCCGTATTGCACCGGTGACAGAACGAAGTGGCCAGAAATCCTGGGTACACTGGCGTTGGCAGTGCGCGAAGTTCGTCCGACAGACATTCGTGGAATGGACTGCGAAGACGGTTAACTCATCGTACTGGGCCAGACTTTATTACCAGGGCCAGCGAGAAAAAGGGAAATCTCATCAGTCGGCGATCCGGGCTCTGGCATTTAAATGGATAAGGATCATTTATCGCTGCTGGAAGACCAGAACCCGGTACGACGAAGCGAAATATTTGCTGGCTCTGGAAGCGCGAAAGTCGCCCTTACTGAAGCCATAAAAAGCTTGTCGAATGTCTCAGGGCGTGAAGCGGACGTTTGCGTAGCGCTCTGTACAAAAAATGAATATGCTAACTTAAAATGGGAATTTATTGCTCATAGGGAAGCAGCTTTAGAAATCATTCAGTGTGATTTTCATCTTTTGATTTTTCAATAAGGTTTTTTACCTGCCTTACTTTCTCTCTTAACACCTTGTTTTGACTATAACTTTCGAGCTGATTAAATTTGTAGAAACTATATTTTCTCAATTCTGATCCAGCACACATTTTCATCAAATTTAAGGCCTCAGGGTAATCTACAAGTTTTTCATTTTCGATGTAGTAACGTCGGTAGCTTGATATATCGAAAATTTCAACTTCATCCTCATCATTGAAGGCAACCCTACTGAATAGCGAAAAGTTCCTCTTAAAATTCATCATAAATTCAATATCAAGGTCATTATTTAATAATATTTTCTGCGAACAATAATCGACAAAATTATTGATATCACGTTCGAAATCCGCCTTATTTTTCTGCTTATTAGTCTCTTCCCTGATTATATCTATTTCGATTTGTTCTAATGATTTTTTATTTTTATTATCTTTCTGTTTTTCATATGCTGATTGGATGCGCTCATCCGTAATTCCCAATCCTCCTAAAATTAAATTACGCTCTTTATAATGTCTTCTGTCTGGAGTAAAAACATAGTCATCTGATTTTACGATTCGTTGATAATGGTACTCATAAACAGGCTTGCCATCATAACTATCACTTAATAGTACATAATACTGAAAGGTTGAAAACAACTCAATATAACACCATAATAAAGAAGGATCTTTTTTCGAAGTAAATAGTATTAAATTATGTGAAGGGTAATTAGCTAAACTTGCCTTATCATTTTCAATGATTCTATCAATTATACTCAAAGGAGCATATTGAACTAAAATTATTTCTTCATCAATATATCCGTGATTGTCTTCTGAGATTTTTAACGCTAAATTTAAAGTCTCTCTTGAAATTCCGTGTGTGCAGGCAAAACCAATGGCAATTTTCGCAACCCCCCTTTTAAAAGCAATATTATCCATAGGAAAATGATATTGCACATTGCAATCAATGTCGTCGCACATGATTATTTCAGGAGGGGTATCCAATTCCATGCTCTGGATTTCTTTTTGAACTATTGATTTATGGTTCTCAAAATTTTTCTTTTGGGAGTAGATAATGACTTTTTTATAATCCTCAGTAAACCTATGAAAGGGTTTGATGGGAGAGACTTTAAAATTTTTCCAAAAAACTTTAGTATCTTTAAGGTTCATGCCATAAGCATCTTTTTCGCTTACTATCGTACCGGGTATGGACGGGCTTTTGTTTGCCTTCCTATCTTTTTTTATATCAAGCCGTGTTGCTATTCCTTCAAATATAGCATTAAAAGGATTATCTATTTTACGGCTGAGCTCGCCACCACATTTTTTGCAAAGGATGCCCTTGCTGACTAAACTCCCACCTATGGCCTGTTGTATAACATGCTCTCCATGGTCTACTGTAGAATTTTCATTAAAATCATTTCCGCAAAGGTAACACACGTCCATAACTTATCCTTAAGGTAAAAAATTTTTTAGCATTAGTGATTATATGTTATTAGAGGTTTTTTTAGAAATGTAATTTTTAACAGCTTTCTGGCGATTTAATGATAAACCACACCCGCTTATTTATGCGTTAATCAAATGACACGACTCAACGGTAACTTGCATAACAAGCTCTTTGCGAGTAATGCGCAAACGACTACATATGCTTGATTTTTTTCCATCGGTTAACAGTAAATCATTTCAATGAATTCCGCTTCTGGCACAAATCAGACGTTAAGATTTACAGCATCGGGAAGCTTCTGAATGCCGCGTCAGCGGCATGGAGGCGCCAGACGAGGTTACATGTGTCTGTAGAGTCAAATGGCGCCGAAAGCCCGGCGTAGCCGGTTACTGGTTCATAAATTCTGCCTGTCTGCCCCCAGCCCTGATTAGCCTTAACCCACTATCAGCAATGAAGAAGTAAAGGTAATCCCTTTTAACCCCGGTGAGCGGGCTTTACGGCGTTTACGACGTAAAGGGCGTGATTTCCGGGGCCTTAGCGGCGGCAGCTTGCTGCTGACG
>SAAR01000459.1 GCA_009916335.1 Erysipelotrichia bacterium
GAGCACAGCATGGCCAAATACTTGATCAGCTATTTCAAAAAGCTGATTTTGCAATTGGTAGCCTTGGTCGTCATCGGAGTGGAATAACTATTATTAAAACATTGAAAAATAGAGAATATGCAGCTCGCGGCATCCCCTTTGCTTATTCAGAAATAGATAGTGACTTCGACCAACAGCCTTATGTATTAAAGTTAGCTGCTAATGAAAGCCCTATAGATATACAATCTATTATTGACTTCCTGAATAAGAACGAATTTTCACCCGAAAAAATAAGGGAATCAATATTGCATCTTTCGTGGACTAAACAAATGAATAAAGTGCTAAATAATACATTTAATAACCATGAGCAAACAACTTAAAATAGCTTATTGTATTCCATCACTTTATTATCCAAGTGGTATGGAGCGAGTATTAACCCTTAAAGCGAATTATTTTTCACAAGTATTTGGCTATGAGATTCATATTATACTGACTGATGGTAAAAACAAAGAGCCATATTATGAGCTTGACCCTTCAATCAGAATACATCAATTAGATATTAATTATGATGATTTGTACGAGTTACCCTTACATAAACGTCTTTTGAGATATTTACAAAAACAATCATTATTCCAAAAACGTCTCTCAAAATGCCTTAATGAGATAAAGCCTAACATAACAATATCACTCCTGAGAAGAGAGATAAATTTCATTGGTAATTTAAAAGATGGTAGTATTAAGTTAGGAGAAATCCATTTTAACCGTTCAAACTACAGAGATTTTCATGACAATCATTTACCTGTTTTTTTCCAAAAAATAATAAAGTCATTTTGGATAAAACAGTTAATAAAACAATTAAAAAAGTTAGAAACTTTCATAGTACTGACAAATGAGGATGCCCTAGAATGGACGGAGCTAAGCAATGTAAAAGTGATTCATAACCCATTACCTTTCTTACCTGAAAAACAATCAAATTTAGAAAATAAACAAGTCATAGCAGTAGGACGATACATGCCACAAAAAGGGTTCGATAGACTTATTGATGCTTGGAAAATTGTATCTCAAAAACACCCAGATTGGGTGTTGAAAATATATGGAGACGGCATGCGTGATAAATTGCAAGAGCAAATCAACCGCTTAAATATTAAACAATCATGTGTCTTAGAACATAGCGTTTCAGATATTGTAGAAAAATATTGCGAAAGTTCTATTTTCACATTATCTTCACGTTTTGAAGGGTTTGGTATGGTTATTATTGAAGCGATGGCATGTGGGGTTCCTCCTGTTTCTTTTGATTGTCCATGTGGCCCTAAAGATATCATCGAAGATAAAAAGAACGGATTACTAGTTCCTAATGGCGATGTATTGACATTAGCTGATAAAATTTGTTTTTTAATAGAAAATAAAGATATTAGAAAAACGATGGGAAATGAAGCTAAAAAGTCTGTTCAGAAATTTCAAATAGATAGAATTGCATCGCAATGGAAAAACTTGTTTGAGAACATTGTAGAAAAAACTTAATAATACAAGAACGATGAAGTGGTATGAGAAATATTTAGAAGTCTATGAAAAAAAACTTTCAGAGATATCTCCTGAAATAATAAAAAAAATTTCTACTAACCTTTGTAATATTCAAAGTACATCTCCAATAGCAACAATATCCATAATAGCGTATAATGAAGAAAAACATCTAATCGCTTGTTTATGGTCACTTAGTGAAATGCAATGTCAATACCCTATTGAAGTTATAGGTGTTGATAATGATTCAACAGACTGTACAGCGGAAATTTTCGAAAAATGTGGCGTGCCTTTCTATACAGAGAAAAAACACAGTTGTGGATATGCTAGACTGTGCGGATTAACTCATGCACGTGGCAAATACCATATCAATATTGATTCTGATACGATGTACCCACCAAAGTATGTAGAACTAATGATAAATGTTCTTAAGCAACCAGGCGTAATAGGCGTTAGTTCACTTTGGAGTTACATACCTGATAAAAAACATTCAAAATTAGCCTTAAATTTATACGAATTAATCCGAGATTTATATCTTTTTCTACAATCCTTTAAACGTCCAGAGCTTAGTGTACGGGGATTAGTTTTTGGTTACCACACGCAATATGCACAAAAAGTAGGTATACGAACTGACATTATTCGTGGTGAAGATGGGTATCTTGCTTTGCAGTTAAAAAAATACGGAAAAATAGCTTTCTTATATAATAGACAAGCAAGAGCCATTACAGGATATGGCACTGTAGGAGTTGATGGTTCATTACGTAATAGTTTTAGGATACGCGCTATTAAGGCCACGAAAAACATATTCAATTTATTTACTCAAAAATCAAATTATGAAGATGAAGAAAGCAATTTAATTGAGAAGAAAAAAAATGATTAAAAACGAACGCATAACAAGTATTGATTTTGTAAAAGGAATCTGTATCTTCCTAGTAGTATGGGGGCACTCAATACAAAACATGGGAGACTCGAACTCCTTTTGGGAAAATCCAATTCATATATTCATTAGCTCCTTTCATATGCCCATTTT
>SAAR01000069.1 GCA_009916335.1 Erysipelotrichia bacterium
GTGTTGTATGAAGGAAAAGAACCAATTCAAAGTGCAAAAGATTTAATGGTCAGAGATCTTAAAGCTGAATTTTAATATGAATGAATTTTCAAGATTAAAACTCTTAATTGAAGAGGAACAGTTTACTTCCTTAAACAACGCTCATATTGCAGTGTTTGGCGTTGGTGGAGTAGGTGGGAACTGCATTGAGGCACTAGCTCGCAGTGGGATTGGCTCACTTTCTATTTACGATAACGATTGTGTTAGTATCACTAATATCAATCGACAGGTAGTCGCCTTACATTCGACAATAGATCAACCTAAAGTGATTGTGATGAAACAGCGTTTATTGGATATTAACCCACAAATACAAGTGAATGCATATGAGTTTTTTGTCGATAAAGAAAGTATAAATACGATTGATTTTACACACTTTGATTATATTGTCGATTGCATTGATACCGTAAGTGCCAAATTGTTGTTGATTGAAAAAGCAAAAGAACATCAACTTCCAATCATCAGTTGTATGGGAACAGGTAATAAGTTTGATCCCACTCAGCTAAAAATTATGGACATTGCAAAAACAAAATATTGTCCTTTGGCAAAAGTGATGCGTCATGAACTAAAAAAACGCCATATTGATAAAGTCAAGGTGTTATCTTCATACGAAAAACCATGTAAGCCAAAAGTAAGTGAAGAAAATACAACCAAAAGAATGGTCCCTGGATCTACTTCCTTTGTACCAAGTGTTGCGGGAATTATTATTGCTAGAGAAGTCATAATGGATCTTATTTAAAGAATATGACTTCTTTTATTTTGAAGTGTTTTAAAGGAGGAATCACATGAAACGTATTTTATTATTAACAACAGGAGGCACGATTGCTTCTTCTAAAAGTGAGAAAGGATTAATTCCTACCTTATCAAGTGATGAAATAAAACGCTATTTACATGTTTTCACACAAGATGCCATCATTACAAGTGAAGATATTTTATGTTTAGATAGCTCTAACATTTAACCTGAAGAATGGCAACTTATGGGCGAGAGAATTAATCAAGCGATTATGAACAAAGAATGCGATGCGATTGTTATGACACATGAGACAGATACAATGGCATACACAGCAAGTGCCTTATCTTTTATGCTTGCTAATGTATCAATTCCGATTATAATCTGTGGCTCACAATTACCTCTATCACACCCATTAAGTGATGGTATTGATAATATTCGCTTAGCTTTTTATGCTGCCTTACATGAACAGTTAAAAGGTGTTTTTATTGCCTTTAATCATAAAGTAATGTTAGGGACACGATGTGTAAAGGTGAGAACAATGGGATTTGATGCATTTGAAAGTGTAAATATTAAACCAGTAGCCACTTTAGATGCAAGAGGATTAACCATTCATCAAAACTTATTACCACAACCAAAAGAAAGTTTCCACTTTTATAAAGATATATGTAAAGATGTTTTCTTATTGAAACTGATTCCAGGAATGAAACCTGAAATTTTAGACATCTTAGCACAACAAAATTATCGTGGAATTGTCATTGAAGCGTTTGGGGCAGGGGGAATTCATTTTATTCGTCGTGATCTAATCGCTAAACTAGAAAAAATGGTGGAAAAAGGGATATGTGTTGTTGTATGTTCACAATGTCTTTATGAAAATAGCGACTTTTCTATTTATGAGAGTGGACAAAAGGTACTAAAGCATGGAGTAATTCAAGGCTATGATATGACAAGTGAAGCCTGTGTAACAAAACTAATGTGGGCACTTGCACAACACAAAACAATACAAGAGATTACTAAGATATTTGCGACAAGTTATGTATTAGAAATTACTATTCCTAAAGAATAAATAAAAGCTAGTCATAAAAGTGTAGACTCTCTCATACATTACAATGACTAGGAGGAGATTTATGAATACCACAGAAATTTTAAAGGATTTAGGAAAACAAACAGGTGGCGATATATACTTAGGTGTTGTAGGACCCGTACGAGTTGGTAAATCAACATTTATAAAAAAATTCATGGAAAAAGCGGTCATTCCTTATGTACATGATGAATACGACAAAGCACGCATGATTGATGAATTGCCACAAGCTGGAGTAGGAAAGACAATAATGACAATGGAGCCTAAATTTGTCCCTAATGTTGCAGCACATATTGATTTTGATGATGGATTTAAAGTGAATGTACGCTTGGTTGATTGTGTTGGTTACATCATCAGTGAGGCAAAAGGCTACAAAGATGAAGATGGAATTCGCCTTGTAAAAACACCTTGGAGTGAAGAAGCCTTACCTTTTGATGAAGCAGCTAAAATTGGTACACAGAAAGTGATTCAAGAACATTCTACCATCGGTATTGTTATTACAAGTGATGGAAGTATTACGGATTTAGCTAGGGAAGATTATGTAGAGGCAGAAGTAGAAGTCATTAATGAATTAAAACAATTGAACAAACCATTTATTGTCATTGTTAATACAAAGGATAAAGGCTCACTGTCATGTAAAGCAGCCGTAGATAAATTAAAAGAAAAATATGACGTACCTGTGATAGGAGTAGAAATTGAAAAGTTGAATGAAAAGGATATTCATGATATTTTGCGTGAAGCACTGTATGAATTTCCCCTTTCACAAATCAATATTTTAATGCCTGATTGGATTGCGGTACTGCATGAAGATCATTATATTAAAAAAAGTTTTGCCCAAACAATTACACAAAGTATGCAAGAGATTACCAAATTAAAAGAAATTGAAAATATAACAAATATTATTGATCAAAATGAATTTATTGAAAGCAGTAACTTATCATCGATTGATACAGGTGAGGGAACTGTGAATGTTGAAATATCCCTTGTCAGTGGTTTGTACAATCAAATTCTTAAAGATATTATCGGGGAAGATATTAATGATAAAGCACAATTGATCAATTTGTTGCAAGATTACAGCAAAGCGAAAAAAGAATATGATGCAATTAGTTCTGCTTTAAAAATGGTAAAACAAACAGGGTATGGCTTTGCTTCTGCAAGTTTGGACGAGATTTCTTTATCCACTCCTGAAATTATTAAACAAGGAAATCGCTATGGTGTAAAATTAAAAGCTGTCGCTCCAAGTATTCACATGATTAAAGTCGATGTTGAATCTTCTTTTGAGCCGATCATTGGTTCAAAAGAACAAAGCGAAGAACTAATCCATTACTTGTTGCGTGAAGATGGGGAAGATGCATCTGCCATTTGGGATTCCGATATATTTGGTCGTAAGTTGAGCGATTTAATTAAAGATGGGTTAAATGCAAAATTATCAATGATTCCAGAAGCAGCTAGAGTTCGATTGCAAGATATCTTGGAAAAGTTAGTAAATAAAGGGAAGGGAAATGTTATAGCAATTGTACTTTAATAAAAAACGATTATAAAAATAAGTTGATTTTTATAAATAAAAATGATACGATAATGCTATGAATTAGGAGGTCAATTTATGACAACAATTAATAAAAAAAGTTTAGTTGAAGCTATCGTTCAAGAATTAGGAATTACTAAGAAAGATGCGACAGTTGCTGTTGATACAGTATTCGACACAATTGCTAACACTTTAGCTGAAGGTGGTAAAGCTGACATTTCAGGTTTTGGTAAATTTGAAATTACTGAAAGAGCTGCTCGTACTGGAATTAACCCAGCTACTAAAGAAAAAATTCAGATTGCTGCTTCTAAAAGCCCTAAATTTAAAGCTGCTAAAGCTTTAAAAGATGCTGTTAAATAATTAACTTAAAATGAAAAGAAAAAGGTATTTGCTTTTTTCTTTTTTTATGATTTCATTACTATCATAATAGGGAAAACACTTAAAACTTAAGTGAAATTATAAAATATCTCTTTAATAAGCATATATTTGTATTTAATTTTGTGAAATGAAGTGATTTACTGTATTTTTTTAGAAACGTGCTATAATTTTAAATATATTGGAATGAAAGGTGATTTGTATGTATCTTTTATTATTTATTATTCCTATTTTGTTTGTCATAATGGCTCAAACATTGGTGAATTCTTCTTATTCTAAATATTTAAATATGCTTTCTAAAAAAGGGTATTCTGGAGAGATGGTTGCAAGAATCTTACTAGAACGCAAGCGATTAGATGAGGTTGATGTTAGTTTAAGTGATAGAGGGCGAATGTCTGATTATTACGATCCTCGTTTAAAAAGTGTACGCTTAAGCAACGATGTATATTATGGCAACTCTATTTCATCTGTTGCTATTGCGGCACATGAAGTAGGGCATGCTTTACAAGATGCTGACAATTATGGCTTTTTAAGTGTTCGCAATAGAATGCTTCCTTATGTTAGCTTTGCAAGTCAATTCGGTTGGATTTCCATTATCTTTGGGATTTTATTCACAGCCTCTAGCTTTATCAATTTAGGAATTATCATGCTTATTGTAATGGCTTTATTTCAAATTATTACTTTACCGATTGAATTAAATGCATCTAATAGGGCATTGCGAATGTTGTGTGAAAATAATATTATTGTCGATGAGGAACAAGAGGCTGTTGAAAATATGCTAAGAGCCGCTGCTTTTACTTATATTGCTTCCTTAGTATCATCAATTGCTTACATATTACGATTAATATTAATTTCTAATCGTAGATCAAATTAAAAAAGTTAACTGAACAAATGAATGCTCAGTTAACTTTTTTTATAATTCAAATGCTTGTGCTAACACTTCAACAGCTTTCAGCTTATCTTCTTCTTTAATTGTTAAAGAAATAGAAATTTCACTTGAAGTGATTTGATAGTAAGTAATGTTATGTTTATTTAGTGTAGAAAGCACTTTTGCAGCAATACCACTATGAGTAGAAATACCAACTCCGACAATTGACAATTTAACAAAACCTAACATACGTTTAATTTCATATGTACCATCTAATTCATCAACATGTGCTAAAATCATATCAGATTGTTGTTCGTTACAATAAAAGGTAAAATTCACATTCCCGTTGTCATTTAATTGCTGAGAAATAGTATCTAAATTAATGTTTAATCGAGCAATCATTGCAAATAAATTATTTAGAAATTTCCCATCATTAGGAAGGTTACTTACACGCATGATTGCGTAATCTTCTTTTAAACTGATGCCTGTAATTGACATATCTTCTAAATGTTTTGTTGTTTCCATTATGTATGTCCCCTTTGCCTTATCTTTTTCCAATGCCTTACCTAAAAACAGTTTCACTTGATACTTACTAGCTAATTCAACACTTCTTGTTTCTAACACGCCAGAACCTAGACAAGCCATTTGCATCATTTCGTTATAAGTGATTTCTTTTAATCGTTTTGCTTTTGTATAAATGCGTGGATCTATCGTATAAACGCCGTTTACATCAGTATAGATATGACAATCCCAACCAAATTTTGCAGCTAATGCAACCGCTGTTGTATCAGAACCACCTCGTCCAAGTGTCGTGATTTCACCTTTTTCCGTAGCCCCTTGAAAGCCAGCGACAACAACAACTTTACCATCTGCTAAATGTTTATTTAGATTAGTAATATCTATATCTTTAATGCGTGCATGTGCATGGTGTGAACTTGTAATAAAACCACATTGATAACCTGTTAAAGAGATAGCAGGAACGCCTAAAGCATCAATTGCCATTGCTAGTAGGGTAATCGTTCTTTGTTCTCCTGTGGACAGTAAAGAATCCATTTCACGTTTATTATTTTCATTACCAATAGATTTAGCCATTTCAATTAATTTATTCGTTGTTTTGCCCATAGCACTTGCCACAACAACAATATTATGACCTTGCTTTTTCATGTTGGCAACATGATTTGCAATTGCTTTGATTTTATCTATATCGCCAACACTTGTACCACCATATTTTTCAACTATATTCATTTTTTAACCCCATTTACTTTTATTCGTACTTAACAATTATATTATAGTTTTTTAGAATAAACAATTTTTATTTAAAAGAATATGAAATATAGGTAGGGAGGGGAAACATAGAAATTATGAATACAATAAAGATAGGATTGATGAATACACATAATCAAGATTAAACTCTTAAAAAACAATGATAGATGATTGTGATAATGGATATTATTTGTATATCTATTTATATATTTGAGGAAATAACTTTCTTGTTTTATCATCTATATAGCAAAATAAAAAAGCAATTGTGTTTTTTTTGCAGTCAAAGAAACTACCTGGTAAGTGGGTAGTGGTATCAGGGACAAAATAAGTATGACTTTACTTCTGTTAAGCAATGTGTCTAAATACAACCTACTTCGCATAATAAATATTATGTAACAAAATGACTATCTTAAATAATGAAGATAAGAAGAAGATACATCTTGAACATTGATATTGAAGTTATTCAATATCGTTTTACCTACCACATTAAAGCTATCAGCGATTGGCAACAATCCTGAACCGTTCAATGAAGGACTATAAAAAATCAAAGGGATATATTCTCTAGTATGATCTGAACCACTATAAGATGGATCATTTCCATGATCTGCACATAAAATTAATAAATCCTCTGTATTTAACTGTTCTATGAACTGTCCTAACAAACTATCAAATCGTTCTAATTCTTGACGATAGCCCTCTATATTGCGACGATGTCCCCATAATGCATCAAAATCAACTAAATTAGTAAAACAAAGCCCTGTAAAATCCTTTGAGAGCATTTGAATAGTTTGTTTCATACCTTCGATGGAGCTAGTTGAACGTAATAATTCACAAATGCCACAGCCATTAAAAATATCATTGATCTTACCAATACCAATGACTTTGAAATGATGATCATTTAATTTGTCTAACACAGTTGCTTCACTTGGATTTAGTGCATAATCATGTCGATTACTTGTGCGTACATATTGCTTATCTTTCGTGATAAAAGGTCTAGCAATCACACGTCCTACACGCCACTTAGGTTGTAATGTAATCTCTCTAACGATGCGGCAACAACGATATAATTCTTCTAATGGAATGACTTCTTCGTGAGCTGCAATTTGTAATACAGAATCAGCAGATGTATAAACGATTAGCTTTTTTGTGCGACAGTGTTCATCACCTAATTCATTGATGATCTCTGTGCCACTAGCAGCTTTATTACCAATCACTTTATAGCCACAACGTTGTTCTATTTCTTTAATCAAATCCTTAGGAAAGCCTGTTTGTGTAAACGTAATAAAAGGCTCTTCGCTAATAACACCCATTAATTCTAAATGACCTGTAATCGTATCTTTTCCTTTGCTTGCTTCCTTAGCTTTTGTATAGTAACCTATACTTTGAAAATCAAAGGATACATTTTTCATTGGGTGTAAATTAGCTAACCCTAATTTTCGCAAATATGGAATGTTAAATGATTGACTATATTGATCAATATGCCCTAATGTATCTACATTTTGATCCCCATAAGCATTTGCATCTGGTAATTGTCCAACTCCTAAAGAATCAATAACAATCGTAAAAACACGCTTATATTTCATTGTTTCAATCCCCTTTCTTTGTTTTATTTCTTGGGTGAGTTGCTAAATAGACATTTTTTAAACGTTTATTTTGCACATGTGTATAAATTTGTGTTGTCGCAATATCACTATGTCCTAATAATTCCTGTACAACTCTTAAATCAGCTCCTCCATCTAATAAATGTGTCGCAAAGCTATGGCGAAAGGTATGTGCAGAAACATGCTTTAATAAATTGGCTGCACTTGCTCTTTTGTTAATCATACGCATAACATATTCACGATTTAAAGGATTGCCTAAATGATTGATAAAAACATTGGTACTGTTTTTTTTATTCCAATCTTTACGAATCGTAGTGATATATAATGTTAAGTAGTTCTTAGCAGTTTCGTTAATAGGCACTAAACGTTCCTTATCCCCTTTCCCTAATGTTTTAAGCAGTTTTTGTTGTAAATGTAACTGACTCATCTTAAGATTGCAACATTCACTAACACGCAAGCCACAACCATATAACACTTCTAAAATACATTGATGAAAAATATGAATATCTTCCTTTTCTTCTTTTACACTTAAAATGGCATTCATTTCTTCCTGATTCATAAACATAGGAAGTTTACGTCCTTGTTTTGAGGAGCGAAGATACAAGGCAGGATTATTAATTTTTTCATATTTACCACTAATATAACAATGAAAATTACGAATAGACACAATATAATGATTAACGGTAGTCGCTTTACATTGATAAGAAAGTTCTAAAAGAAAGTCCTCAATCATATGCAAGCGAATCTGCTGCATATTTTCAATTTTATGTTTCAATAAATATTGACTATATTGATTGAGATTTTGTTCGTAACTTTTGATTGTTGTTAATGCTTTTTGATCCACAGCTTTTATGTAATAAAGATAATCAATGATCGCTTCTTTAATTTTCAAAGTAACTGCCTCCTCTTATTTATAATGTAAGTAATACTTCTCCAATTGCCTTGCTATCCATCTTTTCAAACAACTTCTCATCGTTTATACAAAGTGGTTTTACATCAACATAATACAAGATGGCTTCTAAATGATGTTCTCTTAATAATTCCGTAAATAAAACTAATTCATCATTTTGTTTGTAAATACATACAAAGGTATTTTTATAACAAGCATCATTTAGAAACATTAATAGATTAAGCAAATCAATTCTTTGCTTTTGTTTATCTTCACTTAAAACAATATCAAAATTCTCTTGAAAGGACTGTTGAGAAAATAAAGCAGCTTGAATACTTTGAAGTGAAATTTCGCCCTTTTGTTGCGTTGTTTCAAAAGTCAATGTATAAAATTTTTGTTTTGCAATACATCTTGTGTTTTCATCATATACAATAGATAACATTTTTGTTTTATTCATCATCTGTTGTTTTTTTAACATTGCCAATTCATCAAGCATTTTTTGTTTGTTTATCTCTTCTTGCGATACTTCTTCTATACTATCTTTTATTTCTTCTTTTACCTGTTCATCTTCTTCCCTTACTAAAGAGCGTGGACTAGTAACGAGAATTTTATTCTGATGTTTTTCGACATCATCTACATCCTTATTTTCATCTACCTTTTGTTCTGTAATACTACTAAATTCACGATCTAAACATGTATCACTTGCGACTTCTTTTTTTGATAAGCAATAAAATTTATAAGCAATAGTAATGAAAACAATGGCTAATACACATAAAACAAAAGCAGAAAGATATGCAATTGTCATTTGCAAAGTAATCAAAAAGATAGCAGTGGCACATAAATATACACCAATGAATAAAAATATAAAGAAAAGAATTTTATCTTGTTTCATGTAACTTACCTCATTTCTTATATAATAGTAACACATAATGAGGTAGAAATAACATGAAACAATCATTTAATCATTACAAATTTTCAAATACTCTAATTAATTCAATTCCTAATGTTGATTTGAAATAAGAAGAAATAAAAATAAATATAAAGGAAACAAATAGTAAGTTTAAAAGTTTATTACACTTATTTTTTAAAGGAATGGTAGCAGTCGTTATACTAGCATTGATTAAATTCATTGAAAAATAAAGACAAAAATGCGTTGTTACATAAAAAGCGATAACATCTAAAATAGTTTGTGGTAAAAAGACCATAATAATACCTAAAATCCCTTTATATGAATATGATAAAATAAACAAAGCACAGGAAAAACCAATTTGTACCCCTTTGGTATAAATTAAAAATGAAATAAGTGGAAAACCACATAATGATGTTCCTAGTAATACAATTAATAAAATGGAAATGGTTCCAATCATAAATTGCGATAAGAAAAAATCATTAGGATTCGCTTTATCAATCAATACACTCATATATGTAGTTAGTGAATCTTTATCTGCAATATCTATGTATTTTGATAGGAATAAACCCATGGCAAAGCCAAAAGTAAGCAAAATCATAAAAAAGAGCATCATATGGTAATCTGCTTTTTTAATATTTGCTAGTTTTAGTGTTCGTATTTTTTTTCTTTTCATTTTGCACCTCAATACAGTATATGAAAAAAAATAGGAAAAAGAACAGATTATTCCTTTTCCTTTAATAATGTTGATGCATACACTAATTTCCCGCTACCTAATTGTTTATTTAATTCCTCTAATACATCTATTTTTGGTTTGTTGGCAACCTTAAATAAATTTAATTGTTCCATTGTTTTTTCCTTGCTTGATAAACTGCCTAATCCTACCCCTAAATGACGCAAAGGAATATCTTCATAATGTTGATCAAATAACAACAAAGCATTCTCTAAAATAATATTGAAATCATTTGTTGAATAGTCTAAATTAATGGAGCGAACGATATTTCTAAAATCATGATAACGAATGGAAATGGATACCATTTTACCAGTAATTCCATCAATTTTTGCACGTTTTACAAGACTTTTTGTTAGAATAGATAATACATTCTTACATTCTTCATAATCGAAAACATCATGATTAATCGTTGTGGATTGTGAGATAGATTGCACACTTGTATTGTAAACTAATTGATCATTGCCATTCCCTCTTGCATTTTCGATTAATGAAGGTCCTACTTTTCCTAATAATTTTATAATCTGCTTTTCATTTTGTGGATCAGCAAAATCGCCAATAGTCATTATATTCATCTGTTTTAGTAACTTTGCACTTTTTTTACCTACGCCAAACATGTCATCAATTGATAAAGGCCAAAGTTTTGTTTTAATTTCATGCTTGCGAAGTACCGTAATCCCCAGAGGTTTACGCATATCACTTGCCATTTTGGCTAAAAATTTGTTAGGAGCTACGCCAATACTACATGGTAGTTTTAATTTTTGCAATAGTTGTTCCTGAATTTCCCAAGCTAAATCAAGAGGACGTTTATAGTTTTTAATGATGTCGCTTACATCCATATAGCATTCATCAATACTAGCTATTTCAATAAAGTGCGTATATGTTTTTAAAAAGGCAAAAAACTGCTTTGACAATTTAGAATAATAGTCATGATCTCCTTTTACAATAACTAAATCAGGACATAATTGCAAAGCTTGATACAAAGGCATTGCACTTCTTACACCATATTTTCTAGCTTCATAAGATGCTGTACAGATAACCCCACGTTTAGACAAACTACCAACAACAACGGGCTGTCCTTGTAAGGCTGAGTTTCTTACAACTTCTGCACTTGCATAATACGCATTTAAATCTACATGAAATATTACTCTTGCCATAATTCACCTCGTTACTATATTATAACGAAAATGAATGACAAATGAAAGTCTATCGGTGTGTTTGTAAAGATTGATTGCGATATTGTAGTTTGTGTTTTAATCGTAATTTATCGGCAAGCATAGCTATAAATTCTGAATTTGTTGGCTTTGCTTTTGTTGCCGAAATTGTATACCCAAAAATATCATCAATAGCATCAATATTTCCACGATTCCAAGCGACTTCAATCGCATGACGAATGGCTCTTTCTACTCGTGATGCTGTTGTTGTATATAAACGTGCAATCTCAGGGTATAATACCTTTGTAATCTGTCCTAAATAATCAATATTGAAATACGTCTTTTCAATCGCTGTACGCAAATACATATAGCCTTTAATATGTGCTGGTATGCCTATTTCATGGAGTAACTCAGTGATTTCATTTTGTAATTCCATCTTTAATAGATTCTTTCGTTCATTTTCATCAATATTCAATTTAATCGATTGTTCACTTTCAATGTAGCTTAGATTACTCTTTGATAAAAGATTTAATTTATCAATTAACTGCGATGTATGAAAAGGTTTCATCAATACATAATCTACGTTATAATCCTTTAACTTTTGTATGATCACATCATTCATAAACGGTGTAACACAGATGATATGCTTTACTTCAATACGGTAATCCTTTAAACTTTCAAGAACATCTAAACCATCTTTCTTTGGCATAATCATATCTAAAATAAGAATATCTAATTGATGGTTTCTTAACTCCATAATACAACTTTCCCCGTTTGTAGCACTCCCTATTACCTGATATTGATTTGTTTTATTTAACTCTGTTTTTAATGTATGTAGTATTTCTACGTTGTCATCGACAATATATATGATTTTCTTTTCCATTGTTGTTACCTCCTGTTTTCATTATAGCGAATCCTAGAGATAATTTGTAAATTATGTAATTTTCTCATACATAAAAAGTAAAAAAAGTAGATACAAAGTGTCGAAAACACTCAAAAACTGACAATTTTTATCTCATCTATTATCCCTTTGTCAGTTTTTGTCTGTTCTATTTTTTGCTTTGATTTATCATATTATCAATAAAAATGGCGTATCCTGTTAGTGGATCATCTACCTTTACATGTGTAATTGCACCGATTATTTTATTATCCTGTACAATTGGAGAACCTGACATTCCATGAATAATCCCTCCACATTGTTGAATGATACGCTCATCTTTAACAATAAAAGTGATTCCTTTTTCATCTTCTATATCATTTGTATTAATATTAGTAATTTCAATTAGAAACGCATCTACGTTTTGATTGTCGATTGTTGTATAAAAATAAGCTTCTCCTAATTTGATTTCATCTAATGAAGCACTACTTATGATATCTTTACTACTTAAATCGCTATAATAACTACCATAAATACCAAATTTTGTATTCTGTTCAATATTACCGATTTCACTTTGATAATCAATACTACCGTTTTTTTCACCAGGATCATTTTTTTCTGCTTTTTTAATATTATTAATCGAGCTATCATAAATTTTACCACTTTGAATATAGTTGTTATCTTGTTCACTGATTGCATGCCCTAAAGCACCATATTCGTTAGTGGCAGGATTATAGAAAGTTAATGTTCAAATGCCTAAGACTTTTTCCTTCAAATATAAACCATAAATAACCCCTTCATTTGTATTCGTTGAAATCAAGGTAGTTTCAAGCTTGTTTTGTTCTCTAAGTATCGTGATAGGAATTTCATTACGCACTTCTTGATAATTACTGACAGCGTTTTTAAAGGAAGTTAAATCATAGATAGGTTGCTTATCTATTTGAATGATTAAATCATGAGTACGTATGTTTTGTTCAGGCTTAATGATCGTTTCATTAATACGGAATTGATACGTTCCACTTACATATACTC
>SAAR01000460.1 GCA_009916335.1 Erysipelotrichia bacterium
ACTTAAAACACTCATTCTCGTGAACAAAATGGAACTTCTCAAACAATGGATTGATGAAATCATAAAATGGACAGGACTCTCTAAAAAACAGATCGGCACTTTTCACGGTAGCCGAAAAAAACTACTTCAAACAATTGATATAGCAACCGTGCAATCACTTGCCAATATGATTGAAACAGAAGGTGATGGTTTTATAAGGGATAAGTACGGTCTACTGTTAGTGGATGAGTGTCATCATGCAGCTTCCTACAGTGCTTACCAAGCCATTAAAGCGTTTAATGGCATAAAAGCCTATGGTTTTAGTGCAACCTTGCAGCGAACCGATAGCAAAACACCCTTTGTCAATTATGCGCTAGGAGAAGTTCTCTTTAAGCACATTAAACACGATGAACGCATTAAAAAAGTGGTTGAACTCAGAAGCACTTTTGAAAGTAAAGAAGACGAGTACCATGCCATGATTTCAGAGCTTACTACAGATACCACTCGAAATTCACTTTTACTCAATGCAATTAATCAGCATATGCATCGCAAGATTTTACTCCTTAGTGATCGCATTGAACATATCACACAGCTCTCTTCTACGTTACATGTAAACACGATTGAACATGAAATCATCCACGGAGGAATGAATTCAAAAGAGCGTGCTCAAACGATTACCAAACTTCGAACGATCGGTTCAGATTATAACGTTATCTTGGGAACGACCAGTTTGTTAGGAGAAGGAATGGATCTTAAAAACATTGATACCTTTATCCTTGCTACACCCATTTCTCATCCTTCAAGGCTGATTCAGATTTTAGGTCGAATCGGAAGAGACCATGCCCGTGATTTACTGGTCATTGATATCAATGATTCCGATAAAATCTTTTCAAAAATGTATCGTAAAAGAGTGAGTGTTTATAAATCTTTAGGGTATATGTTTTTATAAAAACTAACTTCTTTTAGTTTTTTAGGATAATATAATAGCGTTATAAAACAGTTTTATATCTACTTGATTTCTAGCTTCACCATTTGTCAAGTATTGCTTGATGCTTTGGATTATCTACATGATATTTTTTATAATAAAATTCAGGATATAGCTCTTGATATACTCTTCGGGCGATCTCTTTTGCTAATAAATAGTCCAGTGCCATCTCATAGCGTTTATTGAGCGGTTTTAACGTCAAAAGATAAAGTGTATATCCGCTGCAAAGTGCGAATAACGTGATAAAGCAGTGCGTATCATCCAACATATTTTTTCCTTTTTTATAACATCTGTGGTTCAATTTAATGAAATCATCTATCTAACTAATGGTAAACACCTTTTTTAAGTACATTTAAACATATCCTTTCTATGCTCTTTGCAGTAACGTTTCACTGCTTTATGCATCAAAGTGCATCGACATAGCCCTAAATGTTTTGCGTGTTGTGTTAAAGCTATTCTCTCTTTGAGTGTTAATATCAGTGTTATTTTTTTCACTTTGTTTTCCTTATCGTTTACACAAGCGGTACAGTTCCTTAGCAAGGCTAGCTATGATCTCTTTAGAAAGACCTAACTCAAGGCTAAGTTCATTTAGGAGCTCTTTTGCTCGTGGTGAAAGCGTACTTTCATCCAATATTTCTTTTTTAGGACTTACGTTTTCTTGCTTGTTTGGTATCTTAGGATGTTGCATAATGATTCCTTTGCACATCAAGGCAATACTGAGAGACTGCCTTGAAAATACAAGCACGCACATTGTACGCTCTTTTATGTAAATGATGACGAGCTCTTAACGAGCGAGGGATTATGGAATAAACAAACATCCCGTTCCTCCTAAAAAAACTGATTGAACCAACGCTTAAATAAAGCGTATCGGCTAAAATAATCAATCATAAAACTCAGTAGCCCGATTACCATAAAAAAGTACAACATCCCTAACATCTTGGCATTGATATCTTCTTTATAGAGCAGATAAGCTCCCAACAGCATAAAGAGTCCATAGGCGCGCATCATAAACTCCTCATCCTAGTATGGCTTGATAAAGCCATACTAAAAAAATAATCACGCTTGTACCATAAATGAATACTTTAAACATCATTTTGAACTGAAAGTTTTTAGCTGAATACGTCAATGGAAAAATGGACAATAACAGCATTGCTAGTAGCACTGCAAGTACATACGAATAGTGATTAGTTTGACTCATTGGTGATCCTTTGGTAAAACAAAAGAGGGAGTATCTAATCCTTTTGGCTCATGCGCTTCATTTGCATTCAAAGATTGACTCTGTGATACCTCTTTTTTCTGTTTACAGGTACGAATAGTCCAAACGAGTTTTTCCATGGCTTTTTCTAGGAGGCGTAAGAAGGCTTGCGCTAAAAAGAGTAAAGCTACAATAAGCATAAAATCATGCATATCTAAGTTCAAGGTTTTTACAGGAATGTTTGTGGAAGCTTGCTCCAAAACTGTTTGGGTCTGATTTTTACCCTGTAATACTGTTGTATTAGTATCTACATTTGTCGCAGTAGTCCTTTGTTTTTCATGGTTTTCTTTTAAGATAATATAACTG
>SAAR01000461.1 GCA_009916335.1 Erysipelotrichia bacterium
ATGTTAAAAGCCCATAGTGAATTACATCAAGTTCCTTTAGATAAAATCCCAACAAATGGCTACATCACTAAAATGATGACACAAGGTATTGATTCACAATCTAGTTACAGCACGTACACTCCAATTGCTCTTATTCAAGGAAGATTTCATACAGAAAAAATAAGAGATTCATTGACTGCCACTATTATGAAAAACTTTGCTGGACTATCACCCATTAATCAAGGTGATCTGAAAAAATATCTTAACCACATGTTTAGTGAGCTAATGAATAACGTATCTGATCATTCGCATAGTGATATCGGTGGATACGCTATGGCACAATATTATTCACACTATAAAAAAGTCCAATTTGCAATTGCGGATAAAGGCTGTGGTTTTTTAGAAAATATCCAAGCAAAATATCCTAATATAACAACAGAAGAGGATGCGATTTTAAAAGCAATGGAAAGAGCAGTTACGGCATCTAAAAATATTGTCTATGGTCAAACTCGTAATATGGGATATGGATTGTATACCCTAGAAACGATTTTAAATGCAACGCATGGAAATATGATCATTATTTCTAATGATAAAATGATGAAACTTGAAAATGGGGAAAAGTCTATATTTAATCTATCAACAAATTGGGAAGGTGTTGTTGTTGCTTTTGAATTTCTAGAAGAACATACAGAATATGAATTTGAAACAATCCAAAAAAGATGGCTAGAAGAAGGAAATGAAGAAGAGGAAGAAGATTTCTTCCTCTAAAGTTTAAGCAGATATTTTTCTACTTTCTCGAATAACAAGATTTAGCAGTGACTTAATTTCAGCATTGTCATTATTGAGCATCAATTTGTTTTTAATAAAATCAACACCATATGCACGAACAACTATTCCGACTATTTCATCCGCAAAAGAATGCGAAATCCCGCTCATACCTGTGAAATCAAGCGTTACATTGATACCCTTTTCTAAATTCTCTCTAAGAGTTTCTCTGATATTTACTCCACTATCTCTTGAGCCAGCATAATCGAATCCACCAATCTCATTTTTAATATTAATAACCATGTCGACTCCTTTCATCAAATACATTACAATAAAAACAAAACCTTTGTCTTTATATCGTCCGATATCATTATTAGTGCACGGATTATATCAGAAAAATTATTATATTATCTATGTAATATGCAATATAACAATTACACGTAAGTATCTAGATTAAATTTATACTTTTTTCTACTTCTCATCCATATACTTCCCAAGCACCCTATCCGCAGTAGCTAAATTTGTTTTAGCGTATCGCTTTGTTACGGCGACACTACTATGTCCCAATACCTTACCTAATGCTTCAAGCGTTTCTCCTTGATTCACCATTGTATTACCAAGTAAGTGCCTGCTATCATGGATGCGCATTTTTTTGTCAATTTCTGCTAATTTTAATACCTTTTTCCAATGCCATCGAAAAGTATTTTTGGTGACATGGGGAGTTTTTTCACCTTCAAAAATAAAACCATATTTTTTAATTCCATAGTCTACTAAAAACCTTTCTATAACCTCTCTCAAAGGATAGTCTTGCCTTTTCCTAATTTTAGAATATTGAACAGGAACATAGTATATCTTTTGATCAAAATCAATATTTTCCCATCGGAGTGTTAAGGCTTCATTTAACCTACGTCCAGAATACAAAAAGAGCATGATTCCTTTATATTTATCAATCTCATAGCTCTGTATAGCTTTGTAAAGATCCTTGCGCTTCTCCTCGGTTAAGTTAAAATCCATCGTGTTATCAAAAGCAGGTAATGAAATTTTACTTGCAGGGTTTGTTGCAACAATCCCTAAATCAATTGCATAATTATAAACAGGGCGTAGAAGTTGTTGAATGGTTTGTGCCGTACGAGGCTTTTTACCTTGTCTCAAAATTACATTGACTATATTCTGCATATCAGAAGTGTAGATTTTATCGATTGCCAATTCTCCTATTGAAGAACGAATCCATTTGTCATAAGTTTTTGTCATTGAATAAACATTTTTTTCAGATAAAGAGTCTTTTCTTAGCTCTATATAGTCAGCCCAAAGCTCATTCAAGGACTTGAAATTTTTCTTCCTAATTTGTCCATTTTCTTCAAGCTCTTCTTTAAGTTCAATACGTGCAACCATTGCTTTTTTGACTGCATTCAACCCTGTTATATCATGAAATTTTAATGTCTTTTTGACCGTTTTTGATCGATGCCAAAATTTTACAACTATCGATAAGGGTTGATTATCTAGCTTCTTTAGTTCAGGTTTTCCGATAGTGTCCGTATCAAACAAATTATCTTTATCAACAAGATACAAACCGCTTGTATCAAATCCTGCTATAATAATTTTTTTGATCACATCATTGAGTGGCATTATGATCCTTTGTACAGGGTACGCTTAGGGTACGGTATAAGATATAAAACAATACCAAATCATACCATATAAATTTTACAAAATCCCCTAAAATACGAGAGAATATAACAAGATATAAAACCACATAATATACTTATATCAGACTTAGGA
>SAAR01000462.1 GCA_009916335.1 Erysipelotrichia bacterium
ATCCTCCTGGCTCTTGTGCTGGAAGAAAAGGAGATTGCCCTGGCTGCTCTGGGTGTAATTGTAACCCTCAGTCAGCGTCCACCACCGGAGCCGCCAACCTGCTTGGCTGGTGTCTGATAGCAGTTGCCGGAACCAGTTATCTGTATAAGTTGCTGGCTTAAGTAGTAAATTGGTAGGAATATATTTGCACACATTATAATGTTCGCGCAGATAGTTTAATAAATGAATTATCCTAATTAGCCGGACTGCTATGTAACATAATTTTAATTGTTGAATGATTCTTTAAATAACTTATATTTGTACCACATCAAGATAATGGTTGCGACTATTATTCTTGGTAAGATTTTGGTTAAGAAAGTCCGGCCCGTGAGAGTCGGACTTTTTGTTTAATGTTAAGAGGGTAGAAATAGATTTTATAGGATGGGGCATCTTATTGGAAAAACTGAAACAGCATTCTAAGAAACCTATTATCGTCAATTTTTTTTAACAGCTAGATTGGGTGGATGAATTGGCTATGCCGTTCAAAAAATGGACAAGTATTGTCCTATCTATGTAATGGAAGCCTTGCCTATAATTGAGAAGGGGAATTTATATAAACTTTCAATCAGATATGAGCCATTTAATGATATTGTAAATAATTAGCATAGTGTTGTTAAACAGATAGATGGTGTTTTAATGGAAGAGGGTAGACTCAAAAATGATATTACATATTATATACAGTCATTATTTTAAATCTGTCTGAGTTTTGGGAAAGCATACAGTATAAAGCTGTTGATTAATTGCATAATACTAATTTTGATTTATTTTAAAAGGAAAGCTCACGACATAATTACTCATATATAATCGTAATATAGTATATTTGTGAACAAATACATAAAGATATGAATAGAATTAGAGTATATTAGCTGAAAAAATAAGACTAACAAGTGGTTTACTGAACAATTAGGGAAGTCTATTTCTACTGTTATCAAATGGGTGCAAAATAAGAATCAACCATTTATTGGTTTACTAATAGAAATTAGTAAGATTCTTGAAATAGATGCAAAAGAATTGTTAGACACGAAAAAAGAATAGCATGTATGCATTAGAAAAACAAGATAATATAATATCTTCATATTAGTAAAATTTAGAATTATGGCAATAAAAAGTAAAATCATAATAACACTCCAACAACTCAAAGGTGTTGGAACTAAAACAATATTGAAGTTAGCCAATTCAATTGATTACGACATTTCAACATATGAAGAATTACACACTTATTGGAATAAGCAATCAGGAAAATTATTTGAGAAGCATAGTGGAGATGATTTATATGTAGCGTATAAGGCAGCTGAAAGAATTATTGATGCATGTACAAAAGATGGAATAGGCATTTTATCGTATTACGAGCCAGAGTTTCCAGAGATGTTGAAAAACTGCATTAACGAGGAAGGGAAAGAAGATCCTGTAATTCTTATGTATTATAGAGGAAATTTAAAAGCATTGTCAAGTCCAGGAGTTGCTATAATTGGAACCCGTGAGCCAACACCTAATGGATTAAAGGCAGGAATATATTTTGCAGAACAGTTTGCGAAAGAAAATTTCAATATCGTATCTGGTTTAGCTATTGGATGCGATACCACAGGACATCGTGGGGCTTTAAATGTCGGAGGTAAAACAACTGCATTTCTTGCCAATGGATTGGATTGGAACTCAATCTATCCTAAGGAAAATCTTGGATTAGCAAAGGAAATTGTAGAAAAGGGTGGATTATTACTTTCTGAGTATCCGATTGGTCAAATGTGTAATCGATATGCTTTAGTAGCACGTGATAGATTACAAGCTGCGCTCTCATATGCTACTGTTGCTATTCAGACAGGAATTAAAGGTGGCACTATGCATGCTGTTAATACGACACTAATAACTCACAAGCCACTATTTATGGTGGAATATAAAAATGAAGAAGATAAAAAAAGCGAAAAAGTACAGGGTAATATTCAATTAATTGCCAAAGGGAAAGCTCTTCCTTTACGATCTGATTCATTTGTAAAAGCAGTAAATATAATTGATGCTATCATCGATAAATCTAAAAACAAACCCAAAAATTTAAGTCTATTCTAAAAAAAAGAACTTTATGAAAAATATTATTTTTGATTTAGATTTAACTCTTGTAGATACGACAATCTGTGAAAAGTCAAGGAATGAAAGAAACTGGCAACAAGCATATTCATTAATACCACAATGTTTATTGTATGAAGGTATAGGAGAGGTTTTTGATATAATTCGTAAATACAATATTAAAACATGCATTGTAAGTACTAGTCCACGACCCTACATTGAGAAACTAGTCGCTCAATTCAATATGCCTGCAAAATGGATAGTGGGTTATCATGATGCTAAGCCAATCAAACCGCATCCTGCTCCTATGTTGAAAGCACTAGAAATAATGGGAGTTGATGCAAAATCAACAATATCATTTGGAGATAGAGCAATAGATATAGAAGCTTCGAATGCAGCAAATATAGAGAGTGTAGCAT
>SAAR01000463.1 GCA_009916335.1 Erysipelotrichia bacterium
GATGATTTGGTGATGAAACTTTTTTAAAAGTATGTAATAGGTAGTTGTTTTAAATAAAAATGTAAACATGTCTTTATCCCAGTAAAAAATCAATGCCCATAATAGCCATTAACCCTTGTGATAAACGTTTAGAATATTTCTCTTTGATATCTTTGCAGCTGTCATTGACCATGGCTTCATAATCGTTGTTTTCAACCTTAGTAATATCAATCTTATTTTCCTCTAGCTTGGCATTGACAATTTCAATAGCCTTTTCTCGAATATAGGTATCGTATGTTTTAGCAATCATATTGGAGGTATCTTCAATTTTGGTGATGGTTTGTGTTATAACCTCAAGCATTGCTTCTTCCTTCTTGTGCTTCGCGTGCATTTTTTAAAAGCTCCTGTACATTCATGGCAAAATCATCTAGGTTATTAATAGGCTTACAAGGTGAATTGAGCTGATTAATTTTAGTTTCTAATTGATGGCGTTTATATTCAACCTTAGCATCATGTAATCCCTGAGCAAGAGCGGAATTGAGCTCTTTTTTCACTTCCCATAGCATGCCAATGGCTGCTGGTGTGTTTTTAATAACAAACTTACTTCCAAGCCAAGCACATTTTGTGAGGATTTTTGATCCTTGCCATATCTCTTTCATGACACCCATACCTAGCCCCTTTTAAAAAATTCCACCCGTAATGAGTGAAAGTACAATCCCGATACCAACCCCCGCACCCACTTTTTTACCGTCTGCTTTTAAAATCTCAATTTCATCAAGAAGTAGATCTTCAAATTTTTCATTTGAGATATCAGCTCGCTTGATTCCTTCTTTATTTAGCCTTTTTACTAAGCTATTCTCTGCCATAGCTCTTACACTCTTATCAAACTCTTTTTGAGCATCATCAAACATCTTAATCTCCTATATAGGTGTATTTTTTGAATTTATTGGAAGGGTGCAATTGTTTTTTATCTTTTAAAATAATGGTTACCAGAACATTTTCTTGATAGATTCCAAGAAAACGTTGAAATCCAGGAAGTGCAAACTGTTTTGCATATGAAGAAATTACCACGTCTTTTAGCAAGGATTGAAGATACTCTTGCGCACAATAAACATCTATTTTGGAAAACTCAAGTTGTTTTAATACTCTTTCTAAGAATCTTTGGGCTGCGTGATACGATACTTTCATGATACTCTCCTTGTTATATGTAATGACATTATAAGAGTACTGATAGACATATTATGTCTGTTTATACAAATTCAATAGGCATTAGATTTTATTTAAAAGCAGTGGTGGAAGAGCCAAGATATTATTTAGTAAAAAATTTATTGCATCCATGTGAGAAAAAAATCTTCCGTTTATAATCTTAGAAAATGAATGGCCTATTATGTCTATTAAATATTTTTATTTAATGCGTAGCTGCGATTTGTCGCGAAATAAAACAAAAATAATGTATAGACATTTTGTGTCAATGCTTCTGTTTATTATTACGCATCCCTATTGTAGAAATAGGAAATTTAAAAAGGAGCATCGATGAAAAAAAGCATCGTAGTAGCATCACTCTTGATGATTGGTAGTTCAGCATTAATGGCTGCAAATATGGACAATGGTTGGTTTATGGGAGCTGAATTTGGTGGCATGGATATTAAGATGAAAGCAAGTGCAACTTTAGGTGGTACAACAGAAAGCTTAACCGATACAATGAATGCAACCTACGAATCTCTCAAAATTGGTAAATATTTTGATAATAGTCGTATTTATACAGCACTTAATTATCAAAATAAAAAAGATGATTTTTCGTCATGGGCGGTTGGTCTTGGATATGACTACTTAATCAAAAACGCAACAGCCATTACTCCTTTTATTGGTGCAAATGTCTCTTATCTTAAAGGCAATATAGATGATATGCCTATTTTGGATAAACCTGAAGGGTTTACGGCAGGACTTGAAGCAGGTTTTATTTATGCAATAGATAAAAAAATAGAACTTGAAGCGGGGATTCGTTACATGAATGTCAGCAATGTAGAAGATTCAGTGAGTGTAACTGGCGCTTCTGCAAAAGTTGAAGGTAAAACGGCTACGCAGTATTATGTAGGTGTTAATTACAAATTTTAACATTTATGTTGGAGTATAAAAATCGGTGTTAGCACCAAGTAGTTTCTAAAATTGTATCATAAAGTTTAAAAGCGTGATTGAGTCTACCCTCGAAAGACTTAAAGAGGGTAAGGCTCAAATCACATACATTAACAAACCTAGTAGTCACACTTCATTATATGCATTCAACACCAACAAATTAAATTTAGACACAGTGTGCCTAAACTTTGTGCCTAAATCTTGTCAAAAACTTGTCATTATGACAGTATAGTGCAAAAGAAACCGCTATTTATTATGTTAAATAAAATACTAAAAAGCTCTATTTGAAGGGGTTTTAAAAGTTTTAGGAGTGGTGTCAAGAGAGGGACTCGAACCCTCGACCTCCGGCTTATGAGACCAGCGCTCTAACCAGCTGAGCTACCTTGACATGGTTAAAAGAGG
>SAAR01000464.1 GCA_009916335.1 Erysipelotrichia bacterium
ATATGAATTAGCGCAATGCCAAGCCATATTGCTAAAGTCAGAAGCCTGTAAACGTCCGTCAGAAGCGATATAAACATGAGCAAAGCCAAGTTCTGGATTATGTGTAGGTAGCCAACTATTGTAGAAACTAGTGTTAGCACCATTTGAGCCTGCGTCGTTGTGAATTACAACCCCAGTAGGATTGTGACCACGTACGCCAGCATTAGTTATATTCATTATTTTTTATCCTCCGTTTGTTCTTCTTCAACTTCTGGAATATTTACGCCTTGTTTCTTAACAAGTTTAACTAGACCAGCAAACATTGGGCTGATACTTGCAATCAAATAGATAAATTGACCCACAAAGTATAGCAACCCTCCGTTAATTACTGTTTGAGCAATATCTGATGTAGAAGGAGTTTGAGTAAAATAGAAGACTGCATATAAAACCCACAGGGAGAATACAACCGTCAAATCAATTACAAGTCTACGTTTGAAAGGGGGATTCATTGCGTCTCTATCTTTAACCCATGTAGCGAATAAAATCGCTAAAATTAAGATAGTTATTAAAATCATTTTCGTTACCATTTTATTTTGCTTTCTATTTTGTTATTTGATGAAATACATAGCAGAACCACGAACAGCACCAGCTGAATTATTAGCGCCCCACCACCTAAAAGTGCCGTCAGTTTCTAAATCGATATGGAAAGAATTTATTGATTGCGCAAAGTGACCGACTAGCTCTTTCGTTTCGTCTGGTATAACTTGAGCCGGTGCTTTATTTGCAAAGGCTACTCCACCATTAATCGTCGTTAGCGTTCCTGACCACCTAACGGCTACTATATCGCCTTTTTTTTGCCAGCTAAAAGTGACCCCATTACCGATAAAAAGAGAGCCATAGGTTGTTGAAATGCTTTGATTGTTCGCTGTAATAGTATCAAAAGCGCTAATTTGGGTAGTCGGCGTAACGTTTGTTATTCCGCTTCCGCTTGTTGTAATCGTCTCAAAGCATACTTTAAGAACTCCACTTGCATTATTGATGTCGACTGAATTGGTAGTATTACTTTGCTCTACTGTTATCGTTATAGGTTCAGTTGTGTTAGATAAATCAATCACAGCATGAATATAGTTAGTTACTGCTGGGCTTAATTGTATTGAATGGTCTCTAAGCTCAAAATATCTACCACCGATAACTAAAGATGTATTTACGTAAACTCTATTTAGAGCTGTGTTCAAAGGTGCTGACCAATGTTTTAAACGCAAATCTTTATAATTAAGTCCTGTTAACATCATATAAAGCTTTCCGTCTGAGTTAGCTGTTACTGGAAAATCGTTACCATTTGGACTGAAAAAAGTATATTTATTTATTGACATTAGCTTCTAAGACCTCCTTCTGTTCCCTTGCATATCCAAAATACACCGCCATAAATTTCGTCGTTTTTTGCGATTGCGTCACCCCAGTTTCTAAAAGCTCCACCTGGGTCTACGCTTAATAACATTCTTTTACCATACATTGTGTACATTGTAAATTTTTGCGTGTATTCTGGTTTAAAGTCGTTGTCTTGTATCCAACCAATAATAGCCCCTTTATTTGGTATTCCGCCATCAATTTTAATATCAGCAAAGTTTCCAGTAACTATGTTTCCGTTTCGATATAATGTAAATTCTTGTACCGCTGTTCCATTAATCGTGCTATAAATAGTAGGGCTTTGGAAAGTTTTAGAACGTTCTCCTGCTATACCTTGAATAGTAAGGCTTTTTGTAGTCATACCGTTTCTTGCATTGATGTTTTGAGCGTTAACCGTTGCGTTGACCTCTAAGAATCTTGTTGTAGTTACACCACTAATGGTTAAATTTCCGCTTATTGTTGTATCTTTTAATAATGTAGAGTTTTTAACTTCTAAAATACTTAAAACAGCCTTTCCAGAAGTATTTAAAGTATTCAAGTTAGTTGCACCAGTAACACTAGAATTTACGATATTAGCGGTATTTATGACAGCTTTTTGAATTGTAGCTATATCAAATATCCTATTTTGAGCTATTTTTTCCGTACTAATGATAGATCCACCATTTGTTATTACTTTTTCGATACAACGCTTATAAACCCCTGATAAATTGTTAATATCAATCGTGTTTGAATTGTCGGTTGTTTCTGCTGTAAACTTAACGGGGTTTAAAGGTGTACTCAAATCAATTACGATATGAATGAAATTAGTTGAAGAAGCCAAAAGCTGTACAAGTTCATTTTCAGCTTGAAAAAATCTGCCAGCGACCACAAAACTACTTTTAACAAATGTCTTTGTCAGTCCAGCTTGTGTAGGGTTTGACCAATCAACACGGCTAAAAGTTGTATAGTCTAAATTACTAAGAGCCATGTAAAGTTTTGCGTCAGCGTCTGCCGTTACTGGAAAATCGTTACCATTTGGACTGAAAAAAGTATATTTTTTTATCGTCATTTTACATATCTTCCTTTTCTATAATTTGAGCAGTTTCAAATACTGGGAAATCTGTGATTGATAGCTCTATTA
>SAAR01000465.1 GCA_009916335.1 Erysipelotrichia bacterium
CACGCGAAACACGTCGTATTCTTTAAACTTTTGCGGGCGCATATCATGAATTGCAAGAATAGAGGGTTTGTATAGGCACAAACCGGTTGCCATACGGCAAAGGAGGCCATGGTGCCGCCAAACAAAGAACGGTAAGCTGACTAAGGGCCAGGGAAGCCACCTTGGAGAGCGTACCTCGTCCACCTTGATTTTTTCGAAAGCAGGGAGGGTTGCATGCAGTCCCTTCGGATAACACACATGAACCTCCAGATCACTTTCGTTTTCGACCAACAACGCATCCAAACTGCGAAGCGTTTCAAAAATCATACGTTGAAACCCGGTGATTTGCTGGCAAAGAGGGTTTGCGTCAATGAATACGGTGCGCATGTGGCGGATTCCTTCCCGATTCTGATTAAGCATTTTTTTCGCCATCCGCAGGACAGCGCCGGAGCAGAAGGTTGGGAGATGCGTCGCTTGTATGTACAACAATATGATACCATTTTATCACAAACCAGTACTACACGATTATTAACTGGGTATCACACTGTATATATAAAAAAGACCCCCCAACAATCTTGTAATAAATATTTTTGGGGATTCATATCTATTATCACTTATTGTTTTATCAATTTTCATACATTGACTCAAAAACTTCTTGGCATTGGCATTCTTTGAATAGTAATTTCCAACGACAAGAAAAACATTCGGCTCTAGTTTTTGTAAATCACTTGAACCAATTTTAAAGATTTCGTTGAAGCGGCATATTCTGCCTATTAGATTCTTGAAACTTGATGGTGATAAATTACTGCGCCCTTTTTTGTTATCTAAAATGAACATTCTATCTGCTGGTAGGTTTACTCCTTCTAATAAAGTAGAACTTGTCGTAACATACCTAATTTCAGGAAGTGTTGAAAATAAGTACTCTATGTAAATTCTAATTGAATCAGGCACAGAACCATGATGATAAATAATGCCCTTTTTTAGACAATCCATTAAATCATATTGTGGATGTATAAATTCTTTTAGATTTTTACATGCAACATTAATTGTTTCTGATTCTATAATAGGTAGTTTTTGAGCAAGACGCTTTGTAAATAATTCAATATCTTTAGGCTTATTTAGATAAACGATGTTTTTATTTGCGCAATTATCAATAATAAATTCAACGTCACTAGAATTGAGTTGCTTGACAACAAAAAAATCGTCAACAAATTGATCATAGAAGATTAATTGTTTTGTTTCCCGCTCATCATAAATATAAAACTTTTCAGTTTTTATATACTCAGATACACTAAAACTTGACATTTGAATATCTGCAAATCTAATTTGTATATTATCAGAATCACACAGGAATGGCGTCAAAAACTTAAAAATAGTTTCGCTATTTCGCTTTTCAAGAATTATTAATACACTTGCCAATAACCTATTACGCTCATCATTATTTAATAAACTGTGTGCTTCATCCACAATTACATAATTAAACGACAGTGTAGGATGCATTTTTAAAAGACGTAATAATCGCTCCTGAGTCAGGACTGCAACAATATTATTTTCCGATTCATTATACATCTCTGGATGAGTAATAACTTTATGAATCCAACTGATTTTAGCATTCATTATTCTCATTTTCGTTTGAGTCAGAAGTGATTTGGTTGGAGTGATAATACAAATATTTCTATTCACATTAATGCTAAGTGTAGATAAAATCAGGTCAGTTTTGCCGTATGATGTTGGCGCAATAATTGACACTGTATTTTCATTGTTTGCTAAGTAAAAGTCATTTAATTCTTGTTGCTGCTCACTTTTGTATATTGCGTTCTCGCGAAATAATTCTGAAAAAGCAGCATTAATTTCTGTAAAAATAGATTCATAGGAGGAATATTCTTTAAAAGATTCAATCAATTTTGAAACAGGTATAAAGCCCATATTTATAGCTATTTCATACAAGGGCTTATAGTCATGTGTTTGATTGCAATATATTAAAATAATTCGATATCCAAGTTTCCTGATTGCCTCTGCATCGCTGTTAAGGAAAATGATTGCTATCGAAAGAGCTTTGAAATAATCAGAAGAAGTAATATCTTTGCTGAGTAAAAGACGTTCATAAAGTATTGGAAATGATGTGTTTTTTATCCTTGCTAATGTTAAGTCTTTTTTCTTCATATTTCGCCCTCTTGTTTTAAAAACGCGTATACTTTGTTATAAGTTTCCTTTTGAATTGAAAGCACAAAAATACCTTTAAATCTATTTTCAGAAGATATTGTTATTCGTTTTTGTTTAACCTTGTCTTCGCAGAACAAATCTGTTAATGGAGCAAATAATGTTCCAGTCAAAAAAATATTTAGTTCTTTGCTATCGACTAAGCCATCAACAGATTTATCACCTAAGTTCTCAAGGATATCAATGACAACATCCTTTAAATCATTATGTTTATCTAAGGCAATCTTTGCATCATGTATTGCATTAAGCCACAATGATTTGTTTTCTCCATTAAGTCTTAGCAGCAGATCACTCCGTGCTAAAC
>SAAR01000070.1 GCA_009916335.1 Erysipelotrichia bacterium
GTGCTAAACAGACAAGTAAAGCAAGCAATGAGGTAATTGATGTGGCATTCTTTGTGCCAATTTGTACATATGCAAAATCAGCGAAACAATATAAACTAACACAGACAACAAGAAAGATGATCGTTAAGGCAACTAATAATATTTGTAATGCGACTTCATTCGGTGTTTTCTTTCTGGATGCACCTTCCACCATGGCAATCATTTTATCCATAAAACTCTTTCCTGGATCATTGCTTACTTGAATAATTAAATAATCAGAAAGAATCGTTGTTCCTCCAGTTACTGCACTACGATCACCACCACTTTCACGAATGACTGGTGCCGATTCTCCTGTAATGGCACTTTCATCAACCGAAGCAGCACCTTCAATCACATCTCCATCAGCAGCTATTTGATCACCAACCTCTACATAGATAAGATCGCCTTTTCTAAGTGATAATGCATCGACTTCTTCCATTTCATCTTTCTTTGCAATGGATACGATCTTTTTCGCTAAGACATCTTTTCTTGATGCTCTTAATGCATCTGCTTGTGCCTTTCCTCTTCCTTCTGCAATCGCTTCTGCAAAATTAGCAAATAAGACTGTGAAGTAAAGTAAAAGCGTTATATATAAAATAAATAAAGTATCGTTATCATGAATGCCACATACTGCACAAATTAATAATATTGTCGATAATATAGATGCGACATACACAATAAACATCACAGGATTTTTAATTTGTAATCGAGGATCCATCTTTAAAAAAGAATCCTTAATCGCTCTAAGCATTATTTTTTTATCTTTAAAAATACTTGTATTTTCCTTTTTCATTGTTTTCCTCCTAGATCATTTGTGTAAAGAATTCAGCAATTGGTCCTAATGACAATGCTGGAAAAAAGCTTAACGCTCCAATAATTAAAACCACAATTATCAACAAGGTAATAAACAATGCATTATGCGTAGCCAATGTACCAGTGCTTGTTGCCATTGTTTTCTTTTGTACCATGGATCCTGCAATTGCTAAAATAGCTAAGATTGGTAAGAACCGTGCAAAGATCATAATGATACCAATACTGGTATTTAGAAATGGTGTATTCGCATTCAATCCAGCAAAGGCACTTCCATTATTTCCTCCTGCAGAAGTAAAGGCATAAAGCACTTCCGAAAAGCCATGTGTCCCTGTATTGTTTAAGCTATCCACTACTTCAGGCACCATACTTGCAATTCCTGTTCCTATTAAAATAGCTAGTGGTGTCGCTAAACAAGCAAGCATTGCCCATTTCATTTCATAAGGCTCAATCTTTTTTCCTAGATATTCAGGAGTTCTTCCTACCATTAATCCAGCGATAAAAACAGCGACAATCGCAAAGGCGATTAATCCATATAAGCCACTGCCTACTCCTCCAAAAATAACTTCTCCTAATTGCATTAACAACATCATGACCATACTTCCTAATGGTGTATAACTATCATGCATAGAATTGACACTACCATTGCTGGCTGCGGTGGTAAATGCTGCCCAAGTTGATGAAGATGCAATACCAAAGCGAGCTTCTTTTCCTTCCATATTTCCCCCTGGATAATCATATTCCGCTTGCATAGCGACTTCTCCATGTTGTGCTAATTGTTTTGTGCCATAACTTTCACTCACTGCAATACTACCTAAGGCGACAACTAATAATATAAACATGGTAATAAACATTGCTTTTCCTTGTCGTTTATCTTTAATGGATCGTCCAAAGGAGAAACACAAGGCCGCAGGAATTAACAATAAAGAAAGCATTTCTAATAAATTAGAAAGAATCGTTGGATTTTCTAATGGGTGTGCAGAGTTAACCCCAAAGAAACCTCCTCCATTTGTTCCTAATTGTTTAATAGCAATTTGTGAAGCGGCTGGTCCCATCGGTACTACTTGTTCTTTTACAACACTACCATCTTCTAAAACAATCGGTTCTACTAAAGCTGTACTTTCATAAGAATGAAAGTTTTGTACCACCCCTTGTGTAACTAAACCAATGGATAAAACAATCGACAACGGCATTAATATATACAATGTTGCTTTTACTATATCTACCCAAAAACTACCTAGTCCTTTTGCCTTCACTTTTACAAAGGAGCGAATCAAAGCATACAATACAGCTAAACCAGTTGCGGCTGACATAAAGTTTTGTACTGTTAAACCTAACATCTGTGTTAAATACGATAAGGTTGCTTCCCCAGAATAAGCTTGCCAATTTGTATTACTCACAAAACTAGCAGTGGTATTAAATGCAAGATGCCATGAAGTCCCTGCTACTTTTTCAGGATTCAACCCTAACATACCTTGTACTAGATTTAAGATGAATAAGAAGATAAACCCAAACAAACTAAACAAAAGCACTGCTTTTAAATACTGTTTCCAATTCATCTGTTCCTCTTTATCAATACGCAAAAGTTTATAAATAAACTTTTCTAAAGGTTCTATCATTTTACTTAGCCATACTTTTTCATTGTCCATTACTTTTGCAATATACTTACCTAATGGAATAGCTAAAACAACAAGTACAAACAAATAAAAGCCATACTGAACAAGTGTACTCATAGATTTTCACCTCTAAATAAAACATAGAATAAATAAACAAATAATAGCAATGCAATAATTGCAATGACACTAATGATCATTTCCATAAGATCCTCCCTTGGAAAACAACACTTTCCATATGCGTATTATATGGCAAGGTATATAAAGATGGTCTTAATATGAAGGAGGAAACAATAAAGATTGTGTTAAGATACGATCATGACTTAGAAAAGGTTTCTAAGATGATGATGACAATCCATAAAACCATTGGTAAAACAAATAAATAAAGTAGACATACACACTCCATAATAAATCCTCCTCTACCATATAAGCGTAACGAATTATTGATAAAGATAGTGTTAAAAATAACGATCATCTAATCATTTTTTCTTTATATCTTCTTTATACTTTCTTAACACGCCTACCTTTTTCTTAACATCATCTTTATATAAGCTTTGTTACTATATCTATATAGAAAGAAGGCGTTGCTATGTTATTTAAAAAAGAGAACAAAAAAGTGATTATTGTTGGCTGTGGAAGATTAGGTTCTACTTTAGCAAACTATTTAAATAAACTGCATTATGATGTCATTATCATTGATAAAAAAGAGGATTCTTTTCGTAAACTGTCCGATAACTTTAGTGGTTTTACTTTAGTAGGAGAAGGTAGTGATCTATCTTTATTTGAAACCATCTCTATTCAAGATTGCCATATGTTTATTGCAGTAACAGATGATGACAACACAAACTGTATGCTTGCCCAAATTGCTAGTCGTATTTACAACATCAATAATATTTACGTTCGTTTAATTGATTCCAACAAAGAAATATTACTTGATGGTTTTCATGTCAATGCAATTTACCCTTCTTTGTTGTCCTTAAAAGAATTTGAAAGATTAAGCCAAATTTCATTATCAAAGGAGGAACAGTATGAAAATTGTCATTAGCAGTGGAAAAGAAACAGCAGATTTTTTAATCGGTTCTTTACTTGCCAAAAAACATACACTCATTGTCATTAATGAGGATCAAAACTTCTGTACCCATATATCTGAGAAGTATGACATTCCTATTTTTTATGGTGATCCTACTAAAATCTATGTCATGGAAGATGCAGAAGTAAATGACGCTGATATTTTTATCGCCTTAAAAGATAAAGATGCCGATAACTTAATCATGTGTCAATTAGCAAAAAAGATGTTTCATATACGCAAAGCTGTTTCGATTGTATCAAATCCTAAAAATGTTGCAATCTTTAAGAAACTAGGTGTGAATACAGCAATTAGTGCCACCTTTACTATTAGTAAGATGATTGAACAATCCTCAACGATTGAAAACTTAATTTCTACCTTATCCTTAGAAGCTAATAAGATTGTTATTTCTGAAGTCTTAGTGGAAAACAAAAGTCGTATCGTCAATCAGTCTTTAAAAGATATTTCTTTTCCTGACAATACCACTATCTGTTGTATTATTCGTGGAGAAAAGATGATTATTCCACAAGGAAACACAACAATCTACGCACACGATAAGTTGTTAATTCTCTCTGCTTTTGATCATCAAGAAGAAATTATTAGGAGTCTATGTAATGAAAAATGATTATGTGATTGATAAACAAATAGAAGGTTATTCATTAGTATTAGGTTATATCGGTGTTATCTTAATGATTATTGGTTGTATTACCCTACTACCATTATTAACCTTATTCATCTATCCTCAAGAAGCAAACTATGCTATCTATTTTATGATACCAGCTATGATTGCCATTTTATTAGGGTATATATTGTATTGGCGTATTCGTGGTTATCCTAGAGGTCATTTACGCAAACAACATGATTGTGTCATTGTCGTAAGTGCATGGATCTGTGCTGTATTTTTTAGTGCCATGCCTTTTTTTCTATTAGATAAATACAACTTTTCACAAGGTATGTTTGAATCAATGAGTGCTTGGAGTACCACAGGATTAAGCATTGTTGATGTTGATAATACTCCCCATCTTTATTTAATGCACCGTAGTATTGTCTTATTTTTTGGTGGGGTTGGTTTAGTGTTAGTTATGCTTTCCGTCTTATCGGATTCCTATGGTATGAACTTATACAATGCTGAAGGACATAATGATCGCTTACTACCAAACTTAATTAAATCATCACGCATGATTATGTCTATTTATTCAACTTATATTGCTGCTGGAACCATTTTATATATGCTTGCAGGAATGAATGCCTTTGATGCCATTAACCATGCCATTAGTGCTGTATCAACGGGAGGTTTTTCCACAAGAAGTGAAAGTATTGCCTATTATAAAAGCATTCCTATTGAAATGATTTCCATTGTCTTAATGTTATTAGGTGGGACTAATTTTATGGCACACCTATTCTTAATTCGTGGAAAATTCAAACACTTCTTTCAGTATTGTGAAGTAAAACTATCTCTATTAATTATTCTTTTTGTAACCATTATCGTTAGTACGATTTTATGTATTCAATTCTCTTACCTTTTAGAAAATTCTATACGCATTGGTTTATTTCAAATTGTTTCTGCCCTCACAACCACTGGTTTTCAAAATATACCAGTATTAACAGTGCTTCCTCAATCTGTTTTATTAATCATGGTTTTCTTACACTTAATCGGAGGAGGAATTGGTTCCACAGCTGGTGGAATTAAACAATATCGTGTTTATGTAGCATTTAAAAATATTACCTGGAATATTGCTAATAAACTTAGTAGTAAACGAAAAATTTCGATACAAAACATTTTTAAAGTAGGTGGAAAACAAAAGATTAGCAAAAGTGAAAAAAGTGAAATCTCTGCCTATATTCTTTTATACATTGCTATTTTTATTATCGGTACAATGATTTTTGTCATCTGTGGAAATTCTGTTCTCGCTTCTATGTTTGAATTTTCCAGTGCCTTAGGAACTGTAGGTTTATCGCTTGGTATCATTAATTATTTAAGTGATCCGATTATCCTTTGGACAGGCATTGTTGGTATGTTTATGGGACGTTTAGAAATATATGTTGTTTTCATTGCTTTGTTTAGGGTATATAATGATGTCAAAGCGAAATGTCATCATAAGGAAAGGAAACAAAACCTATGAAACTAGATACAAACAAACGAAAGGATACTTTCAAGATGATAATCATCTTATCCCTATGTACAATGATTGCTTCTATTTTCTTTGCTTTACATTTACACACAGAAAATATTATGATTGTGTATTTAACAGGTGTCTTGTTAGTCATTATTGAAAATCGACGTTTTTTCTGGGGTGTTGTTGCCTCTTTATTAAGCATTATTTTATTTAATTTTTTATTCACTACCCCTCGCTTTTCATTAGCGATGGACGATCCTAACTATTTCGTTACTATCTTTATCTTTTTCATTGTTTCCTTCTTTGTCAGTACCCTTACATCTAAATTGCAACGCACTTTGCAAATAAGTAAACAAAAAGAGATACAAACACAAATATTATATGAAAACAGCCGTACATTTTTACAGATTTCAGGCTTAGAAAATATTATCTTATATGGAATTAAAACAGTGAATCAAATATTAAAACAAGAGTGTATCATCTATTTATCAAATGAAAGTGATGATAGTGTGTTAAGTGCTCCTTACTATGATGATACGATGAAACATAAAAAAGAAATTGAAAATGCCTCTTCTGCAATATGGTGTTATCAAAATATGATTGAATGTGGAAAAGGAAGTAGTTTTTTTAGCGATAGTAAATGGCTTTATTTACCATTACAAAGTCCTCGTCAAATTTTAGGGGTTGTTGCTTTATACGTTGAAAATGAAAAAGAAAGTAATCGCTTAGTGGTCGATACCCTCTTATCACAAATTGCCTTAGCAATTGAAAAAGAAAAACTAAGTATGATTCAAGAAAAAAATCTAATTGAGATTGAAAAAGAAAAACTGCGAAACACATTACTACGTTCTATCTCTCATGATTTGCGTACACCACTTACTAATATCTCAGGCTCTAGTTCCTTTATTGTGAACAGCTATGATAAACTTCATAAAAACGAGATTATTTCTTTAATTAAAGATATTGGTAATGATGCTGTATGGTTAAACAATATGGTTGAAAATCTACTCAATATGACACGTTTACAAGAGGATAACTTACACCTCAATAAACAAAAAGAAGTGGTTGATGATATTATGGAAGATGTCATCAATCGTTTACCAAAACACTATCGCTCACACATTCACTTAGACTTACCTACTGTCTTTTTAGTAGAAGTAGATGGCAAGTTATTTATTCAAGTATTAGTGAATATCGTAGACAATGCCTTTAAACATACAAAAGAAAACGTTGATGTATTTATTAAAGTATATACAAAAGAAGATACAATTATTTTTGAAATCAGTGATACTGGTGGAGGAATAAGCGAACAAATACTACCTAAAATATTTGATCGTTTTGAAAGTGAAAGCAAAGGCATTTCAGCCGATTCTTATCGAGGTACAGGACTTGGCTTAAGCATTGCAAAAGAAGTGATTCTTGCACATGGTGGAACCATTTGTGCTTTCAATAATGATATAGGTGGTGCAACCTTTAAAATAGAATTAGCACAAACGGAGGAACAAAATGAACGAAAACATTAACATCTTAGTCATTGAAGATGACAAAAGTATTTCTCGTTTTTTAGAACTATCTTTAAAAACAAACGGTTATAAACCTTTATTAGCCGCCACTGGATTAGACGGTATTTCTTTATTTATGAGTAATAACCCTGATTTAATTTTATTAGATTTAGGATTGCCTGATATTGATGGTATGGAAGTTTTAGATCAAATTAGAAGTCAAAGTGATGTACCCCTTATTATAGTGTCAGCTCGTGGCGAAGAAAAAGAAAAAGTCGATGCATTAGATAACGGTGCCGATGATTTTATCACTAAACCATTTCATTTAGGCGAATTATTAGCTAGAATTCGTGTTGCCTTACGAAAGAAAAAAGTAGATAGTGTCCTAGAAAAAGTATTCGTCTTAGATGGTTTTCGTTTAGATTTTGAAAAACGCCGTATTTTTATTAATGATGAGGAAGTACATTTTACCCCTATCGAATATAAGTTATTAACCTTATTAGTGAGAAATGCAGGTAAGGTATTAACACATAATTTTATTATTAAAGAAATATGGGGTTACTCCTATGAAGAAGAAGCACAATCACTGCGTGTGTTCATGGCGAATATACGCCGTAAAATTGAAAAGGATACGATGAATCCTCGCTACATCATCACAGAAGTTGGCGTAGGCTATCGCTTCATGGACGATTAAAAGTCATACGTTCTTATTTAAACAGTGAATGATAACTTATTTATGTGAAATCATATCTTGACAAGCATCAAGAAACATTCTAATAAAGAAAGCAATCGCCATAAAACATAAGATTGCAATGATAACATAGAGTATTGTCAACATAAACACTACCTCTTTTCTACACTATCATTATCACTTATTTCACATAAAGTTAGTGCAAACATAACTTAGGTTTATGTTAAACTTGTATAAAGATTATTTTGACACTCCCCTTAGCTAACGCAAGGGGATTTTTGTTTTAATGATGACAGTCAAACAGCAATAAATACTGTTATGGATTTACCACAATCTTTATAAGCTAGACTATACTGTTCCATATGCCCTACAGTATTATTAAATGGCTAATATTTCTAATCCTTTGTTTAAAATATGAATGTCAATGTATCTTTTTAATTATAAATAACTATACATTCAATTCATATCGTGTGTTTTTTCCCTTAACAAGACCACCTAGCGAAAGTATTTCGATACAATCATCAAAAATGCTTATGAGCGTACTACCACTAAAAGAATAATACGGTGAACTAAAGCATTGAGCAAGGTTTCACGAATAGATCGCCGTTCTTTTTTATTTATTCTAATACATTCTAATACATTCTTATACTCTCTAATCCTATTAGAAGAAAAAGACAATAAAAAAATTGAAAATTTACAACTAAAAACAAATATATTTTAATACTGACATTTCGAAGCATTTCACAAATTATATAAATGCAAAGCGAGAGTAAACCTTGCCAAAACCCTCTTGTGTGTCTGTTTTCTGTGGCAATCTCCTCAAAATTTTTAATCAAGTTTATCGTTCTTTCTTCTTTTAATTTTCTAAAGTATATTCTTATCCTCCTTAATTAACTTCTTTTCAACCATCACTTTTTCAAATGTATCTATCCTTTGTTCTAATCCTTTCTTCAACTTTTCAATTTGTACATCGAATAACTTTAAGTAGGATTGATTTTCTTTAAGCAAAGACACATATAGTGGAATAAGTTCTTTTAAACCTTTGATCTGCTTTTCACTTAAAGCCACAGTAAAAAACCTCGGTAATATTTCACTAGATACAAACGATGAAGTAAAGCATTTTACTTCTCCTGTACTAAAATCCCAATAGTTTTCCGTAACATTTGTATTCATACTTCGTCCTGTATCATATATAGGGCAAACACTTTCCCACGCTAAAGTTTCTACATTTCGAATGATTCCAAAGTTCCCTAAATGACGATCTTCATTTAACATAATATAATCCAGCATAAACATTTTCTCTAAATATTCTTTTGCATGAGGAACGTTATGCTTTTCTAGTATTCTCAAATATAACGCATAATCATTTGGACTTTTTGTAAGAGCGTCTGCTTGCGTTAATATTTCATAAGCAGGTATCATTTCTTGCTTATCATCAATCATACATTCACATACACTAACTAAGGCATGATGCCGTTTACTATTTACTTGTTTTAATTCATAAGAAACAAAGGGAACGTTTAATATCTTACAAATGTTAGATGCAAGCACTTCGTTAATTTGCTCAAAATTATGCAGGCTCCCTGCACCTTTAAACAGATAATTCTTATCATCAATTTTAACCCACACTTTTTTTAACTGTCCTCCCAATGTATTATTAGGAGATTTAAACATATCTGAATTTATAAATTTAATGTTCATCGTTTTAAAACTACCATCTCCATATGTTGCATCAAAGAACTCTTTACTATCATAATCACGATGAAAGTAATTGATTGTATCCCAACATATATCAGCATCTATTGGTTTTAACCAATATTGATCGGACAAAGATAAAGAATAATCTTTATCAACCAATTCGTCTATACTATTTAACTTAAATTTTTTTATAATCTCTTCTTTATTATCACGATAATCTGGAATAGAGCGATTTGCATACCAAAAGTTCAAAGCATTAAGTATTTCGTTTTCTTGCTTACATTGCGAAACACTAAAAGGAGCATAGTTCATATCTATTTTCTTTTCAATAGAACAAAATTTTCTCGAATCTTTCTCTTTACTAACTATGAGAATTTCTTTATTTTTATTCATCAAATAAAATTTGATTAAACTCATCACAATCACTCCTTATGTTACTCATTATACCATATTTAATACTGATATATATAATCATCTACCAGTATCAACTCTTTTATAAGATTTATTTTTCATAATAAAAAACAGATGAATCTTACCCTAGTTCTAGGCTTTCTTCACCTGTTTTTCTTTAATCACAATACTGCTTAAAATCTTTTTTATGCTTGTTTACTATTATCTTCCATTAAATGCTGTTTTGTATACTGCCAAGATTTCTTCACGTTTACATGGTCTTGGGTTTCCACCAGTACATACATCAGCCATAGCAGAATCTGTTAATGCTTCTAAATCTTCTTCTTTCACACCAACTTCTTTTAATGTTTGAGGAATACCACAGTCTACTGATAACTTAATAACTGCATCAATTGCTGCTTTACGGTATTCTTCCTGTGTCATTTGATCTACCCCATCAACACCCATTACACGAGCAATTTCTCTAAATTTTTCGCCTGTGTAATCTTTGTTGTATTCCATAACATATGGTAATAAAACAGCGTTTGCTACTCCATGTGGTGTTCCATAGAAAGCACCTAATGGGTGAGCCATACCATGAACAACACCTAATCCAACATTAGAGAATGCCATACCTGTTACATATTGACCTAATGCCATATCTTCTCTACCTTTAGGGTCGTTTTCACAAGCACTGCGTAAACTTCTAGCAATTAATTCAATTGCTTTTAAGTTTAATGTATCAGCTAATTCCCATGCTCCTAATGTTGTATATCCTTCGATTGCATGTGTTAAAGCATCTAGTCCTGTACTCGCTGTTAAACCTTTTGGCATACTACTCATCATATCTGGATCAACAACTGCCACAACAGGAATATCATGTACGTCAACACATACGAATTTACGTTTCTTTTCTGTATCAGTAATAACATAGTTAATTGTTGTTTCAGCTGCTGTTCCTGCTGTTGTAGCAACAGCGATCATTGGTACTGCTTTATTCTTAGTAGGTGCAACACCTTCTAATGATACAACATCTGCAAATTCTGGATTATTAATAATAATTCCAATTCCTTTTCCAGTATCTTGTGGTGAACCTCCACCAATCGCAATAATGTAATCAGCACCTTCTGCTTTAAACATTTCCACTCCATCTTTTACCATCTGTACTGTTGGATTTGCTTCTACTTTGTCATAGATTGCATAAGGGTGGTTTGCTGCATCTAATAAATCAGTTACTTTTTTCACAACATTGAATTTCACTAAATCCTTATCTGTAACAATCAATGCTTTTTTGAATCCTCTTGCCTCTACTTCTGTTACAATTTCTTTAATTGCTCCCCTTCCATGATAGCTTGTTTCATTTAAAATAAATCTGTTTGCCATATCTTTTCCTCCTGATATATCACGTCTAACTTTATTGTAAATCTGTAAGCTCTTACATGCAAGTTACAAATTGTGAATTTTGTTACAAATAGAAGTTATTTCATTTAACATTGCATAATCATCAAATACACAATATAAGCAGGTAAAAATAAAGTTATCTATCAACAACAATAAAATTGTTTTCCTTTTGTAAAACAGTTATTTTTATATTAATTTTTATTCAATTTAGTATAACAAATTAACATCAAATATGGTTTTGTTCATCTAATTTAATAGTAACACAAAACTTATAATCCTCAATACTAGCAATTACATCTCCACCCATTAAATGTATTGCTTTTTGCACGATTGTTAATCCTAGCCCAGAAGAAACATTTGAACGTGATGTATCTGCTTTATAAAAACGTTCAAACACTTTATCTAAATCTATTTCAGCAGCTTTTTTTATACTATTAGAAATTTTTATTTCATTCGTATGTTGGATTATTGTTAAATCACCATTTCCATGTTTTAATGAATTGCTTATAAGATTATCAAATACTTTAGTTAATAATTCTTTATTTCCGTATACTATCATCATATGTTGTTCAAACTCTATTCTAGGCTCTATCTCATTAGTCATAAGTTGTTGATAAAAATTTGCAAGTGATTGACAACAGATGTCATAAACATTACATTCACTTTGTTTTAGTTTATAATCATCATTAATAAGTTTTGAATACAAGAAAAATTGTTCTAAAATATTTTTAACATCACTTAAACGAACATTAATAATTTCATAATAGCGTTTGTTTTCTAAATTTCTATCTTGTTCTTGTAATAATTGCATAAATCCCTGTACACTTGTTAAAGGTGTTCTAATATCATGAGCAATATAAGATAGCATTTCTTTAAATTCTTCCTCAGATTTATTTCTACTCCTATTCGCATCGCTATACTTATCATACATAAGATTTAAGTTTTCACAAAGTTGATTAAATACATCAATATTTAAATCACTTGTAATCGTAAAATTACTGTCCTTATTTAATTTTATACTCGTTTGCTTATTTAAACTTCGTAAATCATTGAATAATTTCAAAATAAAAAAAGATAGAATAAATATTAGCCCTATAAGAATTATTAACATTATTTTCATTCCATCTTTTTTCCTTTCTTTTAAATATCTCTTTTTCTAAAAAGTAAAATACTAAATCCTTGAAAAATCATTATATAAGACAAACATACTATAATAATTTGCCAACTCCCATTAACTGTGAAATAGATTGGTAATGATAAAATAGCTTTGCCAATTGTATAATCAGTAAAATTGTTTATTATTGGTTCTAAGAACGTTGTAGTCAAACCCAATGGTGTGAAAACACATATAAGAATAGAGGGTATTATATTATTCACTAATCTATACAGAAATAAAATCAATGAAAAAAATGCTACATATATTAAAATAGCAATACTAGAATAAAATAAAACATCTAGTATATTTCCAAACACAAAATCCTCTATGAGAATATATCCTAAAACTACCGATAATACAAAAGACAACAGTAGAATGATAATACTTATAATAATAGAAATAATAAATTTATTAATAATAATTATATTTCTATTTTTACACATCATTACTG